>CALXVO010000124.1 GCA_944392065.1 uncultured Clostridia bacterium
GTTTGGTCGCTGCGCGGTACTTCAAAAATTTTCTAAATATACATACTACTAAGACATAGTTGTAAAATTAAATTCTATACTGAAGAGTAACGCAATTGGGGACGGGCTTATTTTGCGCAAGTATTTGCGCAAAATAAGCCCGTCCCCAATTGCACATTTATTCTGCCACACCTATTTTATACTCGATAGCCTCCATATGTGGAAACATTTCTTTTACTCACTTGTTTTGACTTGAATATTAACGCCTGTCCCCATTTTGGAAAAAAGTGGACAAATACGCCTGTCCCCAATTAGGAAATCATTTCTTCAAATTCTTGTTCTGTGATGATTGGTATGCCTAAATTTTGTGCTTTTGTGAGCTTACTTCCGGCTGCTTCTCCTGCTAGCACATAGCTTGTTTTTTTAGAAACTGTGCCTGAGGTTTTTCCTCCAAATTTTTCTATTATTTCTGATGCCTCATCTCTTGAATATTTTTCTAAAGTTCCTGTAAGAACAAATGTCTTTCCTGCAAACCTCTCATCTGCTCCCTCTTCTTTTTGTGCTACCATATTTACGCCAAATTCTTTTAGTTTATTTATTAAGTCTATTGTTTGCTCTTCTCTAAAGAAATTATATATACTTTCTGCTATGATTTTTCCTATTTCTTCGTTCATACATAAACTTTCATAAGATGCATTCATAAGCTTGTCCATAGTATCATATGTCTTGCATAGAGACTTCGCAAGTTTTACTCCTACATGTCTTATTCCTAATGCATTAACTAATCTATATAAGTCTCTGTGTTTACTTTCTTCTATGCTGTCAATTAAATTCTGTGCAAACTTCTTTCCATTCTTTTTTAATGATGCAACATCTTCTAATGTTAGATTATATAAATCCGCTATATTGCTAATTAATCCTCTATTTATTAGCTCTTCTATTATTGCTTCTCCAAGCCCTGTTATATCCATTGCTTCTCTGGAAGCAAAATGGATGATTCCTCTATATAATTTTGCCGGACACTCAACTCCATTACAATACCATGCTGCTTCTCCTTCTTCTCTTATTGCTTGAGCTCCACATACTGGACACACTTTTGGCATTTCAAAAACCTTTTCCTCGCCAGTTCTCTTATCTTTTTTAACATCTACTACTTCTGGTATAACATCTCCTGCCTTTTGAATTACGACTGTATCTCCTATCCTAATATCTTTTTGTTTAATGTAATCTTCATTATGAAGAGTAGTTTTTGATATTTTCGATCCCGCTACTATAACTGGCTCTAATATTGCCATTGGAGTTATTGCACCAGTTCTACCTACTTGGCAAACAATATCTTTTAATTTTGTTTCCTTTTTTTCTGGCGGATATTTATATGCAACTGCCCATTTTGGTGTTTTATATGTTGTGCCAATTTTTTCTCTTAATTCCAAATCATCCACCTTTACTACTGCTCCATCTATGCCAAATGATATTTTTTCCCTGTCTTGTCCGATTTTTTCTATTGCTGAAATGGCTTCATCTATATCCTTACAAAGTATTTTTACTGGGTTTACATTAAATCCAAGTTTTTCAAGATAAAGCAAACTTTCATAATGTGATTTAAATTTTATGGAATCCGATTTCTGTACATTAAACATATACATATCGAGTGGTCTTTTTGCTGTAATTTTACTATCTAATTGCCTTAAAGAACCTGCTGCTGCATTTCTAGCATTTGCAAATTGTTCTTCTTCATCAATTAATCTATCTGCATTTAGTTTTTCGAATTCTTCTTTGCCGATAAATACTTCTCCACGAATCACTATGTCTATTGGTTCTTTTAATTTTTGAGGAATTGTTTTTATGGTTTTCAAGTTCTCTGTAATATTTTCTCCTTCAATTCCATCTCCTCTTGTTGCTCCTCTTACAAATATTCCGTTTTTGTATTCAAGTGCTGCTGATAGGCCATCTATTTTTGTTTCTACTACATATTTTAATTCTGTATTATTCTCTTCAGCTACTTTTCTCATCTTTTCATCAAAATCTCTTACTTCTTCAAAAGAAAATACATCTTGTAAGCTTTGAAGTGGAATTTCGTGTGTTACTTTTTGGAATCCTTTTTTTATGCTAGCTCCTACTCTTTGTGTTGGTGAATCTTCTCTTATTAATTCTGGAAATTCTTTTTCTATTCCTTTTAGTTCTTTCATAAGCATATCGTATTCATAATCGCTAACGACCTGTTTATCATCAAAATACATTTGTGTATAATATTTAAGTAAAGGAACTAATTCCTCTACCCTTTTCTTTGCTTGCTCTAGTTCCATTTTTTTACCCTCTTTCTTGTTTTTTGGGGACGTAGAAAAAAAACAAGTTTTTATTTACATACGTATTTGATTTTACTAAGTTGAAATTTCTCATTTTCTTTCATAAGCAACTTGTTTTTTTCTCCGTCCCCAAAAACAAGTTGCCGAATTAATAATTTTATAACTCTCCTTTAAACAATTCTTTTGAGCCTTTTAAATAATCAATACCTGAAAAGATTGTAGCAATTACAGATATGCTTAAAAGCACTGTTGTAACTAAATTTATCCCAAAAGCAAAGCCTGACAATTTTCCACTAAATATTGCTCCAAAAGCGTTTACATCAACAAATGCAACTATCAAACCTAGCATTTGAGTACATGTTTTTATTTTGCCCCATATACTTGCAGCTATTACTTTGCCTTGCTTTTCTACTGCAACTAATCTATAACCCGAAACTATAAACTCACGAATTACAACTATCGCAGGTATCCATGCAGGTAGTCTTCCCGCTTCTACTAATATAAGCATTGCTACTATTACTAGTATTTTATCTGCTATTGGGTCTAGGAATTTTCCAAATGTAGTTATTTGATTGCGTGAACGCGCAATATGTCCATCTAACTTATCCGTAATTGAGGCAATCACGAATATTACATCAATTATAAAATATGTAAGAGGTATTCCCCATAAATCCCCTTCTATATTAAAAAATGGTATTATTAAAATAATAGGTACTAAAATAATTCTAAATATTGTAAGCTTATTAGCTAAATTCATGTTTCTTCATCCCTCTCAAGGCTATACTACTATATATATGTTTGTATAGTTTAATCTAATATTTTAAATTTGCAATTTTTTTAATTTTTCCTAATACATTATATATAAATATGGAAAAAAAATAAATAGAAAATTTAAAATTTTTCTATTTATTTTTTACTTGGTGTTATTGTTTAGTATAGAATTTAATTTTTCAACTATGTCTTAGTAGTATGTATATTTAGAAAATTTTTGAAGTACTGCGCAGCGATCAAACGAGCTTTGTAAAAGC
>CALXVO010000125.1 GCA_944392065.1 uncultured Clostridia bacterium
ATAACAGATGTACGTTTAAGAAAAGTAAATTCAGAGAACAGAATGAAAGCTGTTGCTTCTGTAACATTCGATAATGAGTTCGTTGTACACGACATTAAAGTTATCGAAAGCCAAGATGGATTATTTATAGCTATGCCTAGCAGAAAAACTCCAAACGGAGAATTCAAAGATATAGCTCATCCAATAAATCCAGAGACAAGAGAGAAAATTCAAAAAGCTATATTAGAAGCTTATGAAGCTCCTGAAGCTGAAACAACTTCAGCAGAATAATAAATAAAAAAATAAACTCTCATACTTATTAAGTATGAGAGTTTTTGCTACCGGGATATTTATCCCAGAGCATAAACAGATTCTCTACAGCTATTGAGGTGGCTAGATCCTTAGTTTTAAGGGATACCTCCACTACCCAATTGGAATATGGGTATTGACTATTCTCACCTTTTAATAGCTTGATGGTAAATTCGCACTTGTTGCGTCCGCTCATGTGAGCTACTGACGCAAGCATGTTAAATTGACTTGCGAACCTACTCACATCTTTAAGGCGAAATTTTTTTCCGCTCGGCCTTAAAGAACTTTCTGGAATGGAAGCTTTTTTAAGTTTGGGACTTTCGGACGGTATAAAACTTAACCTATTTTGGCCATTATTATTATTAAGCTGAAGCAAGTATTCAGGTAATTTATTAGAATCACTTGTTTCACGTACAAATGATATAAAACGTGAAGACAATCTAGCAGTATATATGGGCAAATAGATTATGTAATGCTTCATCTGTTTTTTTCTCCTTAAAAATAAAATCTGTTTTGTTATAAGTAACATATATATATTATACCACTAATTGGAAGAAATTGCAATATAAACCGAACGCAAGAAATGAGGTTTTTCGACAAAAAAATACTGTTCACGACAGATTTACTCTTGCCTTATTTATAATTTGGGCTAGATGTGAATGATAACACAAAAAATACAATTGCTAAAATAATTAACAATCTTTATAGGCAATACAGACTTTAAATAAAAACATTTAAAAACTGGGGCATTTAAATCTGCTCCAGAGTTTCAATAATATAAAATATAACAAAAAAAGAAAGAATTTTAGCTTGACTTCAATTCTTTCTTTAAAAAAACTACATATAATTAAAATTCACAATTGTTTGGCGTTCTTGGGAAAGGTAGTACATCACGAATATTTTGTATGCCGGTCAGATACATCATCATTCTTTCAAATCCTAGTCCAAAACCTGCATGAGGGCAAGAACCATATCTTCTTAAATCTAAATACCACCAGTAATCTTCTTTTGGTAAATTTAATTCTTTCATTCTTTGTTCTAATTTTTCAAAATCGTCTTCTCTTTGACTTCCACCAATTATTTCGCCAATTCCTGCTACTAATAAATCTGTTGCAGCAACGGTTTTTCCGTCAGGATTTTGCTTCATATAAAAAGCTTTAATTTCCTTTGGATAGTCTGTAACAAAAACAGGTTTTTTAAATACAACTTCACTTAAATATCTTTCATGCTCTGTTTGAATATCTGTTCCCCAATGAACAGGAAATTCAAATTTATCATTTACTTTTTCTAACTCTTTTATAGCATCTGTATATGTTATTCTACCAAAATCAGAATTTACAATATTGTCTAATTTATCAAATAGACCTGTGTCGATGAATCTATTAAAGAATTCCATTTCTTCTGGAGCATTTTCTCTAACATAAGTAATAATATATTTAATCATTTCTTCTGCCAAATCCATATCGTCATTTAAATCTGCAAAACATATTTCAGGCTCAATCATCCAAAATTCTGCAGCGTGTTTTACTGTATTGGAATTTTCGGCTCTAAAGGTAGGTCCAAATGTATACACGTTTCTAAATGCGTGAGCAAAAGTTTCTACATCTAATTGACCGCTAACTGTTAAGTGTGAAGATTTTCCAAAAAAGTCTTGAGAAAAATCTACAGTTCCATTTTCTGTTTTAGGAGGGTTGTCCATATCTAAAGTTGTGACTCTAAACATTTCACCAGCACCTTCACAATCGCTACCTGTAATTATTGGAGTATGAACATACACAAATCCTTTTTCCTGAAGAAACTTATGAATGGCATAAGATAGTACCGACCTTACTCTAAATACGGCATTAAATGTATTGGTCCTTGGACGCAAATGTGCAATAGTTCTTAAATATTCAAAAGAATGTTTTTTCTTTTGAAGTGGATAATCTAAATCTGCAAGATTAACGATATCAACATTACTTGCTTTTACTTCAAAAGGTTGTTTTGCATTTTCGGTTTTTACAACTTGTCCTTCTATTACTAATGAAGAACTAATAGATAATTTACGAACTTCTTCAAAGTTGTCCAAATTATCATCAAAAACAATTTGCACGTTTTTAAAAAAGCTTCCATCATTTAACTCTATAAAACCAAAGTTTTTAGAATCTCTTAAAGTTCTAACCCAACCTGCTAATTTTACATTTTTGCCATTATATTCATCAATATTTCTATATAATTCTTTTACTAAAGTATAATCCATAAAGAAAACCTCCTAATTAAAATCTGTAAGTATTATACAGGAAATGATTACATAATTCAAGGTGGTTTCAGGAAAAAATTGAAAGCAATGTTACTAGATAATGGTATTGTAAATATGCCTAGCATAAACACCCAGGTAATATGTATATTTCTCAAATTTTTTTGTTCCTTGGCGAAAGCACACCTTCTGATGATTAAAAGAAAAATGAATTTTTCTTTTAATCATCAGAAGGTTGCTCCAAATCGCACTCGCTTTTACAAAGCTCGTTTGATCGCTTACGCGTCACTGCAAAAATTTTCTAAATATACATATTACATAGGTGCAAGACTGAAATTTTCACAATACCATTATCTAGTAATAATATTTGGAATTATCTAAACTAAAGTGCTTGAAAAGAAAAAAATATATTGGTATAATATGGGCATAAGGATGAAAGAAAAACGAAGGAGGAATAAGTGAAAATGAAGAAAGACGAAAGCCTTGAGGCTGTACACACACACACACACACACACACACACACCATATGTTTACAGAACAGAAGTGGAAATTCCAATGCAAGGGTGGAATCCGTCTACCCGACAGAGCTATAGTTTAAAGAATAATAACATAGCTATAAAAAACATAAATAAGTTTCAAAAAAGTTCTAACGAAAAAGGAATTACTTTGCTAACACTAGTAATAACTATAATAATCATCATAATTCTAGCAACAGTAACCATAAACCTAGCAATAGGAGATGGAGGCTTAATAGGGCAAGCAGAAAAT
>CALXVO010000126.1 GCA_944392065.1 uncultured Clostridia bacterium
CTATATCCTGAATTTGTACTATCTACTATCCATTCGTTTCTATCCTCAGCAAACACAACTAGATCCATATTTGCTCCTAGATTTGGTGTATTTACTCCTTTTTCTTCAGAAAAGCTTCCATCTGCTGGTAGTGCAGTATCTCCTCCACCTACTCCGCTTATTAGTTCATCCAAATAGCTTTCCACATTTGCCATTGATTCATCTGTATATGCTGTATCATTTGAATAGTAGTCTCTTGCATCTTCTGCTCTTCTTATTAATCCATTACTTCCAAATGCAAAGTTTATTGCTACTGTAGCTAAGATTATTAAGATTATTATTGTTACCACTAAGGCAACTAATGTTATGCCTTCTTCTTTTTTAGTTATGTCAAGATTAGAATTTTCCATTTTTTCCTTTCCTCTCACTATTTTAACGTTTCTTTTTTCTTTTTGCTTTTGCCCTGTTTTACTTATTGTTTCTCGCATTTTAAATTTCTCCTTTCATTTGTTTTTTTGTTTTTATATTTTATATTTTGCACTTAATATTTTGGGGTTCATGTTTTGCACTTTATATTTTGCGTTTTATGTTTTGCACTTTACTTTATATTTTTTGCGGCTAAGCTTATGTTTTGTGTTTATTAGTGTTTATTAGTGTTTATTTGTGTTTGTTTATGCTTGTTTTATATTTTTTGTTCTTTGTTTTTTATAATTTTTATTAACTATATTTTAAGCCTATTTCACTATTTTTATTCTTTTTGTTTTTTATTTTATACTAACCTTTTTATTTTTGCAATAATTTTTTTGATTTTTTTAAATCTTTTTGTTACTAGATAATGATGTTACCCTCTCTAGATAGCGAAAGCATAGTATTTATAATATTCGAATAATAACGAATATCTCTTTAGTAGAAATGTTGAGAAGTATGGAAACGTATAAATTCTTCCACCTTCATCTGCACTTACTTAAATCCTTTTCCCCAAGCTTCTCTTGCACTTGAAATTACAATAAATGATTTAGGATCCACTTCTTGTGCTATTTGTTTTATTTTGGCAACTTCTCCCCTAGAAGCCACACACCATAGCATCATTTTCTTTTCTCTCGTATACATACCTTTTGCATAAATAGCCGTACTTCCCCTATCTAGTTTTTGCCCTATTTCTTGAGCAATCTCTTTATATTTGTTCGATACAATAAACATAGTCTTTGTAAAATAAATTCCCTCAAATACAATATCTATCATTTTACCACTTAAGTATATTGCTATTGCAGAATATAACCCGACTTCTATTTCTTTAAAGAAAATCACATTTAATAAAACTATTGCAATATCTATAACCACAATTAAATTGCTGGCTCTGTAGTGCGGTTTGTAATAGCGAATAATGTATGTTAGCAAATCAGTTCCACCTGTTGATGCATTTGCTTTTAGTACAATAGCTGTTCCAAGTCCAATTAAAATTCCACCATAAATACATGCTAGCAGTCTATCTTCTGTCAAAGGTTTAAACCTTTCTAAAATATCGATAAATACAGATAATACAATAGTTCCAAAGATTCCTTTTATAGCTGTTTCTTTTCCTACACGAATAATTGTCAATATGATTAAAGGAATATTTAGAATAAGCATTGTGGTACCTAAAGGCAAACTAAATAAATAATAGATAATTGTAGCAATACCTGCAAATCCTCCTGATGATAACTGATTAGGAAGTAAGAACAACGAAGTTCCTCCTGCCATAAATAAGCACCCTATTATAATTTCTATTATTTCTTTTATATATTTTCTTATTAGCAACTGCTCTCGTGATAATTTTTTCAAAATAAAATCACCTACTACTAGTAAATGTTAAACATACAAAATACGTGTTTTGTACTATTATTTCCAGTTTTGGGTGATTTATACTTTTTTTATAATTTTACTATGCAATTGTGGACATATTTGTCTTGCGTAAATTATTTCTATTTTTAAAGCAAATTTATATGTTTTGTATTTTAGGTCTTCGGCCCCCAACTGCGTAACAGCTCGTACGGGAAATAAAATTCTTTCCCTACGAGCTGTAACTTGTCGGTCCCCACCTTAAGCACTCCGACCTAAAATACAAAACATATAAATTTGCTATTTTAGAAATAAATTCAAGAAATTTGCACAGAATAGGTATGTTTCCTATTGCACATCAACAACATTTACGCAAGACAAGTACGTCCACAATTGCTCATTTCTACTCATAAGATTCCAAAATCTCTAATTCAAATTTGCCTGGTTTTATTTCATCATTTCTTTCAATTACTACTTCAACATCATATACATCTTTCAATTTTTCAATATTTTCTTTTTTATGACCAATTATATTATTTATATTCACATCATTTGCAATTATTTTTACTTTCTTAACTTTTGCATTTACCTTTTTTATTTTATTTACAATACTATCATACCACATGCTAGATTCTACCAATTGCCTAAAAGCTGGATGGTATGGACCTGCAACCACACTACTCTTTTCAGTGCTTGGATCAGAAATTTCCTCTGTATTTTGTAATCCTATTCTTATTACATTTATTTTATTTCTATTAAATAAATCTACAATCTCTTTACATCTTTCTACTGCTTGCCCAACTGTAAGTGGGGTGTATTCTCCTTTTTCATACTCATCTGCAAGCTCTGTATCTTTAATTACAAGTACAGGATAAATTCTAACTATTTTAGGTTTTAATTTTATTAATTCTTTTGCAGTATTTATCTCATCTTGCTTTGTGCTTTCTGGAAGCCCAACCATCATTTGATGTCCTAATACAAATCCATATTTTCTAATTAATTTCGAAGCTTTTTTTACATCCTCTCCAGTATGTCCTCTCTTACACTTACTTAATATGTAATTATTTGTTGATTGTACCCCAAGTTCAATTGTCTTTACATGATATTTTTTCATTCTTTTCAATATTTCTTTATCAATACAATCCGGTCTAGTTGATATTCTAATACTGTTTACTAATTTTTCTTTAATATATTTTTGAGTAGCTTCTAATAGTTCCTCTTGCTTTTCCTTTTCTATAGCTGTAAAACTCCCCCCAAAGAATGCAACTTCCACATACTTGTGATTATCTCTAAAATTTTTTAAATAATACTCTATTGTTTCCTCTACATCTTTTGCTGTAACCATTTTTGTTTGCCCACTTATTCTCTTTTGGTTACAAAAAGTACAATTATTTGGACAGCCTATATGTGGAACAAATATCGGAATAATATATTCTTTCTTCATCAATTTTAGCCTCCTTTCTTTTGGACAGAAGGGACAC
>CALXVO010000127.1 GCA_944392065.1 uncultured Clostridia bacterium
AGCGTACGAGGAAAGTCCGGGCTCCATAGAGCAATGATGCTGGATAACGTCCAGTGAGGGAAACCTTAAGGAAAGTGCAACAGAAAATAACCGCCATACTAGAGATGAGAAATGAGAGTTGAAAGATGAGAAGTGAAAAATTGGAAGCGGGAAGTGAAAAATAAGAAGTGTGAGAGGAGAGGCAAAAATATAAACTCAAATTTCACATCTAACATCTCACATCTTACATCTCACATCTTACATCTCACATCTCATATCCCACCTCTTACTTCTCATCTCTAGCATGGTAAGGGTGAAAAGGTGAGGTAAGAGCTTACCGCTAGCATGGTGACATGCTAGGTCAATGCAAACCCCATCAGGAGCAACACCGAGACAAGAAGGTTAATGGCTGCTCGTCAGTCTTCTTAATTTGGTGGCAAGAGACATATAGTAATATATGTACTAGATAGATGACTATTCAAGACAGAACCCGGCTTATAGATTTACTTGTAAAATTATGAAAGTAAAAGTGGAGGTTTTTATATGGAAGAAAAAGTAAAAAATAATTATGCATTAGGCATAATAGGGGCACTAATAGGAGCATTTATAGGAGCAGTACCATGGGTTCTTATGTATGTTTTTGCAAATATGATGTATTCAATTTTAGCTATTTTAATAGTGTTATGTAGTTTCTATGGATATAAACTAACAAAAGCAAAGATAGATAAAAAATTGCCAGTAATATTGTCAATATCATCATTTATTTCAATAACAGTTACAATGTTTGTTATAATACCAATATGTTTAATGGCACAAGAAGGATTACCTGTATCAATAGAAAATTTACAACTTTTATATCAATATGAGGAATTTACATCTGCAGTGTTAACAGACTATGTTATATCGATATTGTTTTGTTTATTAGTAATAGGAGGTATAATTTTTAATTTAAATAAACAGATAAAAGAAGGAAAAGATTCTAAAGATATTAAACTTATGGTACAAGATGCAAGTAATGAACAATTTTCAAATGAGGATATAGAAAAAGTTAGAAATATATTTGATAAAAATGATGCTATGAATAAAAATCATACTATTACTAGAGAATTAATATTAGAAGATTTAAACAGAGAATTTGGAGAGGATAAGGCAGGAAGAATATTTGATTATTTAAAAACTGAGCAAATTATAAAAAAGAAATCTAATAAATATTATTTTTCCGAAAAGGCACAGAAAAGTGCATGGTATAGATATGGAGTAACTAGTATAAGAACATTTGTAATAGTTATGGTAATAGCCTTAATACTAGCATGCATAATAATATTTACTGAAGATAACAATACTAATAATAACCTAGGTGAACTTCAAAATGGTGTATTGGCAGATGCAACTAACCAAAATGAATTTCAAAATAGTGTATTGTCAGATACAACGAGAGATAACATATACGATATTGGAGTAGATAATATTAGTTTAGAATTCCCATCAGATATAATAATGCTTACAGAAAATGAAATAACATATTATTTTGGAGAAACTTATGCAAATATATATGATTGTTTAGCAATGAACTCAGATTTTTCAAAAATGGTGATGATATTTACAGATTATAAAGCAAATTACGAGGAAGAATATACACCAGAAGAATATTTAAAAATGGCTTTGGATGATGAAAATATTGAGGTAAATGAGCAGGAAATATCAGGGCATACTTTTTATAGCGTGGAAAGAACTTATGAAGAATATGGGAATACATATATAGAACAAGACTATATATATGATGCAGAAGACAGATTTATTTGTATGGTATTTGACAGCTTAGAAACTGATAAAATAGATGTAAGTGAAATAATAAAATAAAGTAAATATTACATTTTTAATACCTATTTATACAAACCCCGGAAAAAAATTCTGGGGTTTGTCAACAATCTTTAGAAAATCCCTATATTTGATATAGGGATTTTCTAAAGATATAATTTTCTTCCGTAAAGTAACGAATTCCATTTTTATCTCTTTTTATGCTAGGTAGTAAACCATCTTTTTCATAATATCTTATTGTAGAAGTTGTAATTCCTGTTTTTCTAGCAGCTTCACTAATTGCATAACTCATATCTAAATTCCTCCTTTTAAACTGTTTGCTAGAAATAAGTTTAGTAGTATAATATTTTAAATTTAAATATTGAAACACTGGGGGCTAGACTTAAATCTGTTGCCAAATTTCAATTTAAAAAAGCTTAAAGTTACTTTAAATTATATAAGTATTATAGTTTAAAGAAAACAGAATTGTCAAGTGAGGCAGAGGTACTGATAGTGTAAATATCTACCAGCAAGATGAAATAGATTTTTAATATACATATTACCTAGGTGTAAGGCTGAAATTTTTACAATACCATTATCTAGTAACTAAGCAAAATAATAATATAAAAAAATATCTTGAAAAATAATCATATATACTATATAACTATGTATAATTAGGTAGCAATTTTTGCATAGACTTAATATAAATAAATTAGGGAAAGGAGTTTGAATATAATGAAAGTTTTATTAGTAAATGGGGGACCACATCAAAATGGTTGTTTACATACTGCATTAGAAGAGGTGGAAAAGGAATTAAACAAGGAAAATATCGAAACAGAGATTTTTTGGATAGGCTTAAAACCAATTGCTGGTTGTATTGCTTGTAAAAAATGTGTAGAGACGGGCAAATGTGTATTTGATGATGTTGTAAATGAATTCGTAGAAAAGGCAAAAGATGCAGATGGCTTTATCTTTGGTTCACCAGTTCATTATGCAGGAGCAACAGGAGCGATAACATCATTTATGGATAGAGTTTTTTATTCTGCTTTTAATGGAGGAAAAGGGGATAGATTTTTATTTAAACCAGCTGCAACAGTAATTTCAGCAAGAAGAGCAGGAACAACAGCAACTTATGACCAATTAAATAAATATTTTGGGATAAATCAAATGCCTATTATTTCTTCAAGATATTGGAATATGGTACATGGAGCAACTCCAGAAGAAGTAAGAAAAGATGAAGAGGGTATGCAAATAATGAGAATTTTAGGAAGAAATATGGCATATTACTTGAAATGTATTGAAGCGGGAAAAGAAAAAGGAATTAATCCTCCGGAACAAGAAAAAATTAATTTTACTAATTTTATACGATAAAAGTGAAAGTTTGATATGGATTTATTTCTTATACAATAAGAAAAGTGGCTTCGCCTTTTGTAGCGTTTTGCTTCGCAAATACGCACGGCCCAAGGTAACTTAGGCCTTGTTGTATACGGAAAAATCGTT
>CALXVO010000128.1 GCA_944392065.1 uncultured Clostridia bacterium
AAATAATTTATGAGAGTTTACGGCAGTTTTATTATAAAAAAGCTAAAATATTAAAAACAGATGTTTGACAAATAATAACAAATGTTATATAATGTCAAAAAAGTTAAGGAAGTGATATAATGCAAGAAAATAAATTAGCTTTATTTGAAGAAAAAGAAATAAGAAGAAAATGGTACAACGAAGATTGGTATTTCTCAGTAGAGGATGTTGTTCAAGTTTTAACTGATTCTGTAGATGTAAAACAATATATTAAAAAGCTTAAAGCTAGAGATCAAGAGTTAAATAACAACTGGGGTACAATTTGTACCCTAGTTGAAATGATAGCAAAAGATGGAAAAAAAAGAAAAATAAGGACAGCGAATTCAAAAGGAATATTGAGAATTATTCAATCGATACCTTCTCCAAAGGCAGAACCATTTAAACTATGGCTAGCACAAGTAGGAAGCGAAAGATTAGATGAAATTGTAAATCCAGAACTTGCAATTAATAGAGCAAAAGAAACATATATAAGAAAAGGTTATGAAGATACGTGGATTGCACAAAGATTAAAATCAATAGACAGTAGAAAAGAATTAACTGATACATGGAAAGAAAGAGGAGCAAAAGATAGAGATTATGCAATATTAACCGATGAAATATATAAAAGTACATTTAATATGAACACTACTCAATATAAAGAACTAAAGGGAATTAATAAAACAAAAAGAAATTTAAGAGATAGTATGGGAAAATTAGAGCTTGCAATAACAAATTTAGCAGAAGTGACTGCAAATGAAATGCATAATACTAATAATAGTTTTGGACTAGAAGAATTGAAAGATGATGTACAAGAGGCTGGAAAAATAACAGGTAAAGCTAGAAAAGAAATTGAAGATAAAATTGGAAAGAAAGTTGTAGAGAGTGCTAATTATAAAGAATTGACAAAAAAAGATGTAAAAAAATTAATTAAGGAAAAAGAAAAATAGAAAGGAATTTTAATGCAAGATTTAATATATGGAATATGGAAAAACGATAAAGCAAAAAGAAAAGCAATTTGGGAAGATGTTATGAAAGAAACATTAGATTTTTTCGAGCGAATGACAGAATTAGGCTATGAAGATAGAATTGGACAACAAGATATGTCATATGACATTATTGAAAGCATTAGAGACAATCAAGATATTATAGTAGAGGCAAGTGTAGGTATTGGAAAATCTTATGCATATTTAATACCATTGATGTATTATTATAAAATCACAAAAAAGCCTTTTATTGTTTCTACATCCACAATCACCTTACAAGAACAGATTCAAAAAGATATAGTAAAATTGTCAGAGATGCTTGAAATACCAATAGATATTACAATTGCAAAAGGGAAAAATAATTATTTATGTAAGGAAAGACTATTTCATATAAGGGATAAAGCAATAAAAGAGAGATTTAATAATTTAAAAGAAAATGAAGGCTTAAATGATAGAGCAAATTTGCAAGATATGCCTGAAGGAATATGGAATAAGACAAATATAAATGAATGTAAGTTTCAAAAGTGTTCATCTTATTATACTTGTAATTTTATAAAAAAAAGAGAAAAAATGAAAGAGAGTAAAGGTGCTATTATTTGTAATCACGATTTACTGTTAGAAAATCAAAAAAGAAAGATAAATGAACAAAAATTATTATTATCACCAACAGAAATAATCGTTTTAGATGAAGCTCATAATTTAGAAATAAAGGCAAGAAATTCATATAAAAAGGTTTTGACATTTTCTAATGTGAGTTCTATTATAAATAAAAGTTATAGACTATTAAGCAAAGTTGGATATCCTATATATAGCAGCGAAATTTCTGAATTAAATGAAAAGATAAAAGAATTTTTTGGTATGGTAAAACAACAAGCTGAAAAACAAATTAATATTTTAATTAAGAAGAATATTATTTTAAATAAAGAAGATATGGAAACTTGTGATATTGAATTTACAGAATCCATTGTAAATACTAGTAAAAAAATATATGAAAAGTTGGAAAAATATAGTTCTTCTGTGCAATTATATGACAGAAGGAATAATGAAGATTCAGTTGCAGATAGTCTATTGGAAATAATTCAGTTTTATAAAGAATTATCAAATGGAAAAGATTCATCAGTTGTGTTTTGGATAGAAAAAAGTAAAAAAAATTATTTGCTGGCAAGTTGTCCAAAGAATATTAATGAGAAACTAAGAAATATTCTATTTAATGACAAAGAAACAGTCAAGATAATAACTTCTGCTACTTTAAATACAAGTATAGATAAAAATGAATATTATGATTATTTTATGAAAACTATAGGTTTAAGTAAAAGTCAGAAATTATTTATTAGTGAACCAAAAGAAAGTCCCTTTGATATAGAAAATAATACATTGTTATATTATTCAAATGATATAGCACATCCACAAAAAGAACACAATAAGTATATAGAGGATATTACAAATAGAATTGTTGATTTAATATCAATAACAGAAGGAAAAACATTAATTTTATTTACTGCAAAAGCAGATATGAAAATTGTATATGATAAATTAAAGAACAAGAAATTACCATACAAATTAATAATTCAAAATGAGGGTTCTTCACAAATAAAAACAAAAGAAGATTTCAAAGAAGATATAAACTCGGTGTTGTTAAGTACAGGAACATTTTGGGAAGGAATAGATATACAAGGTAATTCTTTATCAAGCGTCATAATTGTAAGATTACCATTTCCAATTTTAGATCCAGTTATAAAGTATAAAAGTTCTTTAGTAAAAGACCCTATGAGTGTTTATTTACCAGAAATGATTATAAAATTAAAACAAGGGGTTGGAAGATTAATTAGATGCAATACAGATAAAGGAATTATTGCAATATTAGATTCGAGAATAGGAGATTCTTCAAAATCATCATATAAAGAGCAAGTATTTGATTGTATAAAATCAGTTAATAAAACTACGGATTTAGAATGTGTTAAAAAATTTATGAAAGAAAAAGAAATAATATAAAATTATTCTAACATGTTTTACGAGATTATATTTAGGTTAAATATATGTGATATTGAACAAACCAAACTTGATTTCAAAGATACATTATTTTTTCATTAAAACGTTTCTAAAGAACATAAGATGTATTTTTAAAGGCAGGAAAGAGATACAGAGTGTATCTCATAAACACATAGAAAAACAAGTTTTCTAGTCCTCTGTAAACAGCGAAAATATACAGAGAAAATGCAGAATAATAAAAAGTGAAAAAATGCTTGATATAACTGAGATGTAATAAAAAATAAAC
>CALXVO010000129.1 GCA_944392065.1 uncultured Clostridia bacterium
ATAAGTAATACTTTTATTCCCTTTTTCATTTTTACCACCTTTTTCCTTTCTATTATTTAGACACATTTTTATGTGCTTTTTGTTGGTGTTTTATAAAAATTATTGTAAAAATGATACTGAATAATAAAAATATTCCCGTAAAACTTAATATGCCAATATTAGTATTGGTATGTATTGGTTCTTCTGATTCTGGTATTTCTATTATTTCATTTTGTATTATTGTATTATCAGTTGAAATTGATGAATCTATATCACTTTCTACACTTGAACTTGCTTGATTTTCTGTTTGCTCTTTCTCATTGCTTTCATTCTCTGTGCTTATTTCGCTGTCTAAGTTTTCCTCTTCCAAATGTCTACTTGATGTATTTGTAATATATAATAATATTCCAAGAATAAACATAGAAATATTACCTAATAGTAGTTTTAATGTATGTAAAGCAGTATAATATTTCCATTGAACTGTTCCAATTGGCATTTTTAATAATAAAGCTATTTCTTTAAAAGACATATTAGAAAGTATTTTTAGTGAAACGATTTCTCTTTCTTGCTCATTTAATTTAGAAATAATTCTATTATACTTATCCTTTTCCATTATTTTATTTAATTGTTCGTCTTCCTCTGCTATATAATAAATATCTTCTAAGCTAACGTCTTCTTTCTGTTTTCTTAAATAATTAAGAGTCTCATTCTTCGTCAAAGAATATAGCCAACTTGTTTCATTATTTGTTGGCAGTTTCTCTTTATCCATTTCAAATATTTTTGCAAATACAATTTGTACAATATCTTCGCTATCTTCTTTATTCTTTAATATAGAAAAGGCAATGCCATATATTAATTTATTATATTTGCTATATAAATCGTTTAACTTACTAGTATCCCCATTTCTTATTTGTTGAAATATTAAGTGTATGTCTTGTTTCTTAATTTTTTCCATATTATTCACATTCCTTTGCCCTTTTATACTAACATAAAAAAAAGAATTATTCTATACAAAATTGCATAAAATAATCCTTTTTTAGAAAATACTGTTACAATTCACAGTTTGTTTTAAAATGTCAGAGCAATGTATTTTTTAATTTTATGTTTTGGCCCTTTGGCTGCGTACAAACTGTATAAACGCTACTTACTTACCATTTATAGGTTTTATATATTAATTTATTTGGATTTACTGAATACCCAACTCATCACATCTTCATCATAGGCAAAAAGTCCAAGGCCAGCATGTTCATCTGAAACACCTTGTGAAGAAAAGTATTCGTGTTCTTTTACATCTAACACTAATATTTCATTTATTTGTTCGTCGCTCAGTCCTTGATTTTCATAAATTTCATGCAAGCTATTATATGCATTTATTGCTCTTGTAGAGCCATAGTAACTATCGTTTTCTCCTATGACTATATATAGTGGTGTTTGTGCATTTGCAAGAACATTTAAATCTCCGTCCCATTGACTGCTAATAAATAATGCTGAGGTAAATAGTTCTGGCTTTTTTCCTAATACAAGTGATAGAGTTTCGCCACCACCAGAAGCACCACTAATATATACTCTCGATTCGTCTATATTGTAGTGACTCAAAAAGTATTCTACTAATGCAATTGTAATCATACTTCTATCTCTAGGATTTAATTTGTCCTCTCTTGACCAAATTTCTCCAAATAAAACATCATCATTTAGCTCTGCAAATTTTGTAGCTAATTTTCCTAACTTATCTCTACCTGCAGTTTGTTTTTCCATTTTAAATCATCCTTTCCATTTTTTAATTATTTTATTATCTAGGAAAAATCGTAGATTTTTGCTAGATAACAATGTTAAATTTACCTTGAGCTGTGCATATTTGCGAAGCAAAATGATACAATAGTGCTTCAGAATATTTGCTTTCGGTAACGCACAATTATCTTATACCACTTAAAGTTTACTTTAAGTCAATAGTATTTTTAATATTTCAATGTAATTATTCTATTTTCTTTTTTACATTATATGAACTATTTGAATTTATTTAAAATATAAATAGATTCAATAATATTTAGTACTTCATAAATAGCAAGGAAAATTCCCATAATAGATATTGTAATATATCCAAACATTGGGTTAAATAAGATAAATATTCCCAATATTAAAGATATAATAGAAAGTACTAATACTAATATCCAATTGCTTTGCATATCTGTTCTAATATTAAGTGATATTTGCATTTTTATAATACTTTTTATGATAATCCATGTTCCAATTAATATTGGTAAAACTGCAACTAAGTATCTTGCACTAAATAATATTAACGCTCCAGATAAAATGCTTAGTATTCCTTCTGCAAATTCAAAATTCATTAATCTGTCTTCTTCCTTCGTCTTACAATAAGATACAATGTGCATAATACCATCTGCAATGATAAAAATACCAAACATATATATTGCTGTAATTGATGAACTAATTGGTGCTATAATTAAAAATATGGCTAAAATTAACATTAAAACAGAAATCCAAATTGAATTTTTTTCATATTTTTTACAAATTCTCTAAACATACTTATTCCTCCTAAAATTTATTATTAATATTTTTTAAAATTATATAACAGAAAAATGAACTCTTAATTAATAAATTCGTTCATTTTTTGTTCATATAATAAAGTGAAATTAAGACGGATATTCTTTACTCAATCAAAATCTCTATCTGTATTGAAATCAACATAAATTCATGATATACTTATGGCTATACATATTGCAAATTAACCAACAAAATAATTATTTGTTGAAAGGAGATTAATATTTTATGAATGTTTTTGTAGGCTGTTCTTCAAGAGACACTAATAATGAAGATTACAATAGAATAGCCAAAGAAATTGGCAATTTTATTGTACAAGGTAATCATAACTTTGTTTTTGGAGGATGTGATACTGGACTAATGGGAAAAATCTATTCAATAGTTTCTAAAAGTACTAATAGCCAAATAATCATTACTATTGCAAGAGCATATGCAAATGATTTGAATAATCTTTGTTTTAGCAAAGTTTATATGTTTGACACAGTTAACGAAAGGAAAAACTGTTTCATTAACTTGGCTGATGTATTAGTTTTCATTCCAGGTGGCATTGGAACTATTGATGAGATTCTAACCTCTATTGAAACAAAGAGAAATCATGAACACAATGTGCCAATCATTATAATAAACATTAATAATTATTTTGGACATTTATTAGATATGCTTAATCAAATTTATAGTGAGGGTTTTGCAGATTCTAAAAATCGTGAATTATACTTTGTTTCAGACTCA
>CALXVO010000130.1 GCA_944392065.1 uncultured Clostridia bacterium
TAGGAGATGTTGTAAGAATAGATACAAGAACTGGTGAATATATGGAAAGGGTGTAAGAAAGGAAGGATATTTCTAATGTCTGATATAAAAGGTAAATATAAAAGAATTCTCGAGGATTTAGAAAACAATATTAAAGATCCAGAGGATTTGCTTTATACCAAAGAAAAATTTATGGAATTAACATTAATTTTCATGGACATCATAGATAGATTAACAGCCCTTACAGATGCTAGAATAAAAGAAATAGAAGAAAGACAAGAAGAAATCAACAATAAAATAAGTAATGTTCAATCTATGGTAGATGAAATAGAAGGCGACATCTATGAAGACGAGGACGAATACGAATTCGAAATTATTTGTCCTTATTGCAATTATGAATTTACTACAAATATTGAAGATGGAGAAAAAGACGAAGTAAAATGTCCTAATTGCAATAATATAATTGAATTAGACTGGAATTCAGAAGAGGAATTCTCATGTGGAGGAGATTGCTCACATTGCTATAATGACGAAGTAGCAGAAGATAATGCAGAATACAGAAATTCAGAAAATGAAAAGAAAAAAGAAGACAAACAAGAAGAAAACAATGAAGATGAAGATATGTAATAATAAAGACAAGGATTATTAGTTACAATTCATAGATTTTATATCAATAAAAGCTACTATGAATTGTAACAATTATTAATTTCTTGTCTTTTAGTATGTATAAATTTTTGTTACTGTTCAGCGTGAATTTGTAGTATACGTCTTAGTAGTATGTATATTTCTCAAATTTTTTTTGTTCCTTGCTATCGCAAATACATTAAATAAAAGATATGCATTTAAAATTGACATAGAGGAATTTTAATCAAATAAGCTAAGAGGATCAACATAGTTTCCATTTATGCGAACACCAAAATGTAAATGAGGACCAGTAGTAGCGCCATTTGTGGGGATCCCATTTTCATCTGAATATTGGTTTCCCTTTACTCCATATACATACTTAGGACCAACATACCCAATTACCTGACCTTGAGTAACATAATCTCCGAACCTTAACTATATAATATGGAGAAACATGGCAATAAGTAAATTTCATATTGCCAGAGGTTAAAGTTATAGTATATCCACCACCACCAAGAAAACTAGCAAAGGTTATTTTTCCAGAAGTAACAGCTATGAGCTTGCTTCCTTCTGGTGCACCAATATCTACTCCCGAATGATAGGAAGAGGCACCAGCTGTGGGGGAAGTTCTATACCCAAAATATGAATTGATAGTAGTATATCCAGGTGAAGGCCAGGCATATCCAGAAGAACTAATATCAATGGAAAAATTATCATCTGCAGAATATGAATATGAATTAAATGTATCTGGAAAAATAGGAATAAAAAATATTGAAATAAATAAGATAATAAAAATTGTTACATAAATTAAAGTTCTAAGGGGCGAAAAAAAACTATTAGACATGTAAACCTCACTTTCTGTTAAAATTTGTAGTATTTTAAGAATTCTATCTAAAATTAATTTCAAATTGCTAGCAAATATATTTCGTCTAAAAATATTTAAACAAAGCAATACATAGCATTATAATCCCCAAAAACTTATAATGCTAATAAATAATTGAATCTAAAACATAAGTGATAAATTAAAGGGATACTATTACTAAGACTAGTGAAAAGCTGTTCCTATGTTTCACTACTAGATTTAAATGCGAAAAATTTGCTAATGAAGAAATTCAAAATAATTACAATTACTGTTATAAGACATTTGCTTACTAGAGTTGGTATTGGAGCAAATTTAAACAATAGGGAACCACCAATCGATTCGATAAACATTGTAATAAGTCTTCCTAAAATAAATTTGCAAAATTCAATAAATTTTTCTCCAAAACCACTTGCTTGAGAATGAAAAACTAAATCTTTATTTGTAATATATGCAAAAAGCACAGCAAGAACAATGGCTATATTATTTGCCAAATCATTATTAACATTAAGAAATTTTGTCATTATAAAAAAAGAGCCTATATTTATTAGAGTTGTAAGTGCTCCAAATACCACATACAAAATTACTTCTTTAGTTAAAAATTTTTTTACAAATTTGTTTTCTGCTATTTTTCTACAAAAATTATTACTTTTTTTATTAATCTCTTCCATCTTTTAAAATTCCTTTTATTAAATTAAAATGCACAATTAAAAAGAATTGTGCATCAATGATTTTGTGAAATAATATGCCTATATAATAGATAAAACATAGAATCTATTAATACAGGTTTATATTAATCTGGCAGGGGTAGAAGGATTCGAACCCTCACCTGTGGTTTTGGAGACCATCATGCTAACCATTGACACTATACCCCTATAAAATTACTCTATTATATTAGCACAAAATAATGATTTACGCAAGAGGAAAAGACGAAAAAAACGAGATAAATTTTAGCGTTTATGAAATAAAATATTGTATATGAGAAAAATTATGATATAATATGGACGAAGAAAATATATAATTAAATACAAAGGTTTATGGGTAACCTTTTAAAAACCTAAATATATATACAAGGAGAAATTATATGGAAAATGAAAGAGTAATTGATAAAAGAGTAAGAGAATGGTCTAAAGGAGCTGATATTGCTCAAACAATAATAATTTTTTTATTAGCTTTGTTAGTACCCACTTTTTTAGGAGAGATTCTAACAAAAATATTTGGAGCAACTAGTGTTATAGCAACAAACTCACAAATAATAATTGGTACAATAGTAAATATGGCATTAATTATGGCAGCAATTAACCTAAAAGGCTGGTGGAAAATAATAGGAGTAGTAACAATGCCAAGTATTGCAACTATTTTAGGTGGATATGTATTTGGAACTTCATCTGTTTTTATGGTATATATGATACCTGCAATTTGGATAGGAAATTTTATTTTAGTATATTCATATAAATTGTTAATGCTTGATAAAAATAAAAATTATTTTTTAGCAGGAATTGTTGGAATAATTTTAAAAGTGCTAGTTATTTTTTCAGTATTTAACTTATTAAATTTGTTTAACATATTCCCAGAAAAAATGGTAACAATGTTGCAAACATCTATGGGATTAACACAATTAATAACAGCTAGTGCAGGTGTGGTATTAACTTCAATTATTTATTTTGTAGAGAAAAAACTAAAATAAAGAGCTTAGTATGTTACAATTCAGTGTAAATTTGTAGTATACGTCTTAGTAGTATGTATATTTCTCAAATTTTTTTGTACCTTGCTGTCG
>CALXVO010000131.1 GCA_944392065.1 uncultured Clostridia bacterium
CTAATTATTGCTTCTAGAACAATTCTTGTTAAATAGTTTTCTCTAACAGAAAAGCTATTAAATTCTGAAAATATTGCCACACCTGCAACACCTAGTGTAATTATATCTAGTAATATAATTACTAAGAATAGGATTTTTAATCCATTTTCTACTTTTGACGATAGACTTTTCTCTCCTGAAATTTTCATTTAATTTTCCTCCAATCTTTACTTCATCGAGCAATAGTATATATCTTTTGTTTTTGATTGTCAATATTTTTTTATTGTTCTTCGATAATTTTTATAGTTTAGAACAAGCTTGCTTTGCTAAAATCTACTTTTACGATTTTTACAAAACAAGCCCGTTCCCTTATTGTATAGGAAAAATCGAAGATTTTTGCTATACAACAAGGTTAAGTTTCCTTGGGCCGTGCGTATTTGCTAAGCAAAACGCTACAAAAGGCGAAGCCACTTTTCTTATATACAGAAAGTGGCATATAATGGTACAGATTTTATATTATTTTCAAATCCAAAGTTCTTTTCTGAAATTCGAATAGCGTACTTTGGATTATATTCTTTCATATATACATCCATGCTTCTGGCTTTAGTATGTGTACTTGTTTTTACTTCTATTGGAATAATATCAAAACCTTTTTGTATAATAAAGTCTAATTCTGCCTTACCATCTGACTCCCAATAGTATGCTTCATATCCTTTTATTCTAAGTTCATTTGCAACATAATGTTCTGTAAGTGGTCCCATTGCTATCATAGTTGGAGTTGTATCTAAATCTATTTGATACAATGGATATCTTGCCTTGTTTACAAATAATCCAACATCGCTCATATATAGTTTAAAAGAAGATAAGTCTTTATGCATCTCTAATGGAAGTTCAGGAACCACTTTATATATTTGATTTACTATTCCACTATTTTTTAACCACAATATAGCCTCTCCAAATATGCTAGAAGTTCCTCCTTTTGAGACAACCTTATATTGGAATTTTTGATTATCCTTAGCTAGTTGTACAGGAATAGAATCAAATGCTGCTATTATTCTATTTGACAGGCTATTATCTGCATATTTAGTCATATCTCTTTCATAAGAAGCAAGTATCTCTGCTTGAACATCTATCGTTGATATTGTTTTTTGTTCATCTAAATAGGTTTGCACTACTTCTGGCATTCCACCTACAACCAAATATGTTCTATACAGTTTCAAGCATAAAGAATGAACATCTGAATCCATTCTTTCATTATTGTCAAAATGTTTCTGAATTTCATCTATTAGTTGCTCTCTACCTAGTGCAATTAAAAATTCTTTAAATGATAATGGATACATATTTATCATTTGAACTTTACCCACTGGGAATGAATAATTATCTCTATTTATTACTATTCCCAAAAGCGAACCTGCTGCAATTATATGATATTCATTTGCATTCTCGCAAAAATATTTTAATGATGTTAGCGCTCTTTCATTTGCTTGTATCTCATCAAAGAAAATTAGTGTTTTCCTTGGAATTATCTTTTCTCCATAGAATAATTCTAATTTGTGAATAACATATTTAGCATCAATATTTCCTTCAATTTGTGAACTAAATTCTTTATTTGTTTCAAAATTTACATATATTAGATTATTATAATATTTTTTTCCAAATTCTTTTATTATATATGTTTTTCCAACTTGTCTTGCACCGTGAACAATTAAAGGCTTTCTATTTTCTGAATTTTTCCAATTTATTAAATCTTTTATTATATCCCTTTTCATATAACCTCCAATCCTAGCCTTATTAACTCTAATTAAGCTATGTAATAATATTTCTAACTTGTAGGAGCTCTTATTTTTTAATGTTATCTTAAGCAAATTATACCACATAAGTTCAAAAAAATCAATTGTTAATATTACTTTTTCGAACTTATATGGTATTATAATCTTTTTTTAAGTTTTTATGCACTATTTATATATATCGATTCACTTATGGTATTTCTATATCACTTTTTTCCTTTATAATTTCTATATTTCCTGTGTTCTCAATTTTTCTGTCTTCAATCTTTCCGTTAAAATAAATTAGTATTTCTTGACCTTGCTTAAAGCCGATATTTCCTTCTTCGGCAAAACTTACAGTAAGCAAATCATTACTATCTTCAATCCCCATAACATCTAAACTATCTTCATTAACTTTTACAATTACTGCTGTCTTCATAGCAACTATATTTCTAGTAGCATACGCTACTAAATCATTTACATCTTGACTAACAACTCTTATACTTTTTATTGTATCTAAGTGTTCTGCCTGATGTCCTTCAAAGCTATATCCAAGTGCGTTTTGTATAATATCTTTTTTCTCTAATACTTTAATAGTATCTCCTACTTTCAAATCAGAAACATCAATTTTATGCCCGTTAATATCCTTTACATTTGCTCCTTCGGAGTTGAAAAAATAATAATAAGTTTCTGGTAATACTACTTCAATATTTTTATTATTTACATCTGTGACTAAACAAGCATAGTCTATGTAGTTTTGTAAAAGTAATGAATTTTTAATATTTTGTATATATATAATGTCACCTATTTCTAACTCCGAAACGTTAATATCTTTTTCATTTACATCTTTAATCTTAACTGCTCTTTCATATAAACTATAATATATTCCTCCCTGCTTCACAGCTGTAATTCTGTCTCCATCTATTTCTGTAATTGTAAAAGTATATTGTTCATACTGTGGTAATACAAATAATGCGATTGGTACTATAATAATTAGTAGTATTACTATAAAAATTATAATCTTTGTACTTTTCTTCATAAAATTTCCCCTTTTCAAATTTCATTTCATTAGTTTACCTATATGCTAACATAAAAGGAAGTAATTAGCAATATAATTACTTCCTTTTTATTATCCATAACTGCTACTAAAGATAATTCTGGAATAAAATTGTCGCTTTTTCTTAATGCAACTACTAGGTCCTGCTCATTGCCATCACTATGCTCTGCTGTTTCAAAAGCAGTTTTAATCACATTATATACTTCTTCATAATCATTTTTATTTTCTTGTCTAATTGTTAACATTTTAAATCTCCCTTATTCCATATCATTCTAAATTCTTTCTCGTTGTTTTCTTTATCAACTGCCTCTTTCACAATTTTGAAACCATTTTTTTCATAAAACTTAATAGCTTCTCTGTTCTTTTCATATACATTTAGTGTTAATTCTTCTTTTTCTTTTTTTGTTTTATTTATCAATGCCGTTCCGTTT
>CALXVO010000132.1 GCA_944392065.1 uncultured Clostridia bacterium
TCAAAGATTTCGACGTCCACATGTGCATTTCGCTTCGCGAATATGCACAGCCCAAGGAAAATTAACCTTGTTGTATACGGAAAAATCGTTAAAAATACTGAAATAACAAGGAAAAAGTCGATTTTTCCTATACAATAAGAAATTGTTTTTATGGTAAAGCTATTTTTACTTTTTACATTGAAACTTGGGAACAGATTTAAATCTGTCTCCCAACATTTCAATGTTTTTATTTAAGATTGCAATGTTACAAAAAACTTTACTAAATCTTAACTATTTTCTTAACTGATTTCTTAACTATTTAATAGTAAAATGTACTCTGAAAGGAGGAGATTATGGAATATATTTTAGAAATACATAATCTTGAAAAAAGATATAAACATTTTAAAGCAATAAATAATCTTAATATGCATGTTTTAAAAGGCTCTATATATGGGCTTATTGGAAAAAACGGAGCTGGTAAAACAACTCTAATTAGATTAATTTGCGGATTGCAGAAACCTACATCAGGTACTTACTCTATTTATGGTATTTCAAATACTAAAAAAGAAATTGTAAAGTCACGAAAACGCATAGGGGCTATTATCGAAACTCCTGCCATTCGTTTAGAAGCTACTGCAGAAGATAATTTGATAGAGCAATATAAAATAATAGGACTTCCTTCTTTTAGTGGTTTGCAGGAAATATTGAAGCTTGTTGGTCTTGATGACACTGGTAAAAAGAAAGCCAAAAATTTTTCATTAGGCATGAAACAAAGATTAGGAATTGCAATTGCTTTAGTAGGGAATCCCGATTTTTTAATTTTGGATGAACCCATTAATGGATTAGATCCTGAAGGAATAATCGAAATACGTGAGCTCATTTTAAAACTTAATCAGAAAAAAGGTATTACCTTTTTAATTTCTAGTCATTATTTGGACGAATTATCAAAAGTCGCAACTCATTATGGTTTTTTGGATAAGGGAAAAATTATAAAAGAAATTACAAAACAAGAATTAGAAAATAATTGCAAGAAAAGAACTGAAATTGTTGTAAGCAATATAAAAGAATGTGTAAAATACCTAGAGCAGAATAATATTTCCTATGAGGTTATGTCTGATAAACTTGTAAATATTTATGATTCCACAAATGTATCTGAACTTGCTGTAGCACTTTCAAATAGAAATTGTATAATAAATGAATATCGTGAAAAGGAAGAATCTCTTGAAAATTATTATATGAATTTAATTGGGGGTGATGAAAATGTATAAGTTATTAAATGCAGGATTTACAAGATTAAAGAAAAATAAAATATTCTGGTTTACTGTTATTGTAACTATTACAATTGCATGCTTTATGTTAGTTAGCAGATATTTTGATGGCATAAAATTGAGAAATGATGGTATGCCTCAAGAAACAATCGATGATTGGTTAAATTCCACAGACGATTTACTTATATCTTTTATTAATTTTATAGGATTTTTCATTGCCTTTTTTACTAGTTTATTTGTAGGAACTGAATATTCTGATGGCACTATTAGAAATAAAATTATTGTAGGGCACAGTAGAAAAAATATATATTTATCTAATTTAATTATTAGTATTGTGGTAGGACTCTTGCTAGAGTTTATCTATTTTTCAATTGTCTTGGCTGTAGCAATTCCTATCTTTGGTGGAATACAGATGGCTTTAAGTGATTTTGGATTTATTGTATTAGATATGATTATGATAATTGTAGCATATTCATCTATTTTCACTTTTGTATCATTAAATTATTCTAATATAACACTGTCAACTGTTATTTGCTTTTTACTTATGCTTGTAATGTTTGTTGCTGCTGGTGCTTTTTCTTCATATTTCCCTTCAATAAGTGTTATTATTCCAGTCGGGCAAGCAATGAATCTTGCAAATTCATATATCAGAAGCAGTATGAATGTAGAAATTTTGTCGCTATACTCTCTCGGATTAGCTACTGTAATAAATGTTTTAGGATTAATACTGTTTAAAAATAAAGAATTAAAATAATTTGCTAATTTTTTCATGATACAGGAGTAATATTATGTATATTTGGTTTTATTTATTGATATCTGTGTTATTTATTATTTCGATATACGTAATAATTAGACTACATCTAATAAAAAAATCTATTAAAGAAATAAGATGTTCTCTAAGTAATATTGTAAAATCAGATACTAATAATTTAATATCAATCTCTTCTTCTAATAAAGATATTAAAAATATAGCAGATGCTTTTAATATGGAACTTAAAACCTTAAGAGAACAGCAATTACAATATAAAAATGGAAACCGTGAATTAAAGAATGTTATCACGAATATTTCGCACGATTTAAGAACTCCTTTAACAGCAATAAACGGATATCTTGATTTAATGAAAGATGATAAGCTTTCATTAAATCAAGAAAAATATCTTAGTGTAATACACAAAAAATCGAACGAATTAACAGAACTTACAGAGCAATTATTTGATTTTTCCAAAACAATAGATATAGATATAAAAGCAAATAAAGAAAATTGTTGTATAAATGAAATTCTAGAAGAAGCTTTGGTAAGTTATTATACTGTTTTTAAGGAAAAAAGCATTGTACCAGAAGTATTAATTTGTGAAGAAAAGGTGTATAGAGTAGTAAATAAAGCTTCAATCATTAGAGTTTTTGAAAATATATTATCTAATGTAGCAAAATATAGTAGTGGGAATTTTAAAGTTACACTTAAAAGTGATGGGAAAATAATATTTTCTAATACAGCTACAGAATTAGATGCAACAACTGTACAAAAGATTTTTGATAGGTATTTTACTGTAGAAAATGCGAAAAAATCTACTGGGTTGGGATTATCTATTGCTAAGCAGTTAGTAGAATTAAATGGCGGAAGCATTTTTGCTAAATATATAGATGAAGTTTTGATTTTAGAAATTATTATTTAATTCATTGTTTCAATGATTACTCAAATTTCAGGTTATCACTATACAATAATTATTATTATGGGAAAATATATGAGAATTTCTTGAAATTTATTTTTGAAATTTTTTCAGCATTTTCAAGTATTTTATAGAATTGGATAAAATTAAAAGCAGATGCTGCATTGCTACCGACATCTGCTTTTCCTCATTTTAGACTTTTTTGAAATTTTCTGAAATTTCTTAAAAAATCTTTAAATATGGTCGAGGTGACA
>CALXVO010000133.1 GCA_944392065.1 uncultured Clostridia bacterium
TTTTCTATAATTTACGAATGGATTTAGATAAGCTTCAATATGCTTCTCATATTACCAAGATAATAAATGATGTTACAGATGAAAACCAAAATACATATAAAATTTTACAACTTTTTTTAAATACGTTATATGTACTTTCAGAAACAGATAAAAATTTGGATTTAACGATTTCAATATTCAAGCTTAAACTTATGTGTCTGTTAGGATTTACTCCCATAATAGATAAATGTACGGCTTGCAAAAAATCAGAGGATATAGTACTAAACCATTTTAGCTTTCGAGATAATGGACTAAAATGTGATGCTTGTGGAAGGCAAGATAAAGGCGCTATTGAGATATCGGAAGCGACGCTTAATGCCATTAAATATATAGTGTTAGCACCGCCAAAAAAACTATTTTCTTTTAATTTATCTGAGCAGTGGGTAAAAGAATTGCAAATTATTAGTAATTTATATCTAAATGAAAAGTTAGATAAAGAATATAAATTAGAAAAATTATTTTAACAGTTGAAAGATATATTAAAATTGAGTCTAAGAAATATGGATGGATTCCATATTTTTTTTGCCTTTTTGAGACATCTGACGGCACTAAAACCCTACTCTCCCAAGAAAAAACAAGATTTGACATAATACTCAAATTATGATATACTTAATCAGTCAAAAAAAGATGGTTTTCTAAAGGAGAAGAAGATATATGGATGACACAATAAAGTTTGGTATAGGCTTTGTAACAGGTAGACCAAATGTATGTAAAATAATAAATAGTACATATGAAAGATTAATAAATCAATTCAAAAAAATTGATAAAAAAGTTGAATTAACAGCATATATATTATTTGATTTAGGTTACCAATTTACTACAAGAATAGACTTCTATGGAATAATACCAAATGTGTATAAAGATTTAACAATAAAATACATAACACCAGAAGATATAGAAGAAGAAAAGAAGAAACTAATTGGAAGAGAAGAGTTTTCTAAATCTGATGTGGAGTTATTTTTTGGCCATGGACATGCAAAAGGAAGAAATTCTTTAATGTATTATGCATTGAAAGACAAAATAGATTATTTATTATTCTGGGATGATGATGAATATCCAGTTGCCTGTATTAGAGATGAAGGTACAAATGAAATAACATGGAAGGAACAAGATAATATAGCAATGCATTTAAGATATATAGAAAATGCAGATGTAACAATAGGATATCATTGCGGCTATATTTCTCCAATACCGTATGTAGAATTAGATGAAGATGTAGATGAAAGAAAATTTAAATGTTATATAGAAGCACTAGGAAATGATATAATATCTTGGGATTCAATAAAAGAAAAATTTGTAAAGTACAATGGAATTACTTATGCAGATTCAAAAATTGCAAGTGGCATAGGAGAATTTGAGATAAAGGCAGAAGGTGCTGGAAAATGGGTTTCGGGTTCAACTTTATGTTTAAACTTAAAACATTTATCAAGAATTCCGGCATTTTACAATCCAGAAGGTGCAAGAGGAGAAGATACATTCTTTTCTACACGATTATTAGAATCAAAGGTAATAAAAGTTCCAGTATATCACTTCCATGATGGATTTTTAAAATATACAAATATAGCAAGAGGCAACTATCCTAAAACTTTAAGAAAAATCAAATCATCAGAGGAAAAAATAGAAGAAAGATTTTTTAAGGCTTCTAAAGGATGGATTAGATATAAACCATTATTTGAATATATAACAAACAAAGAAAATTATGAAGAAAATATAGCAGAAACACGTAAAAAATTAGAAGAAGGAATACCAGAGGTTAACAAATTATTTGATAATTCGGATTTCAATATCCTTCTAAAAGATTTAGATAAATATGATAAAAATGTAAAAAAGCATTATAATGAATATATCAAAACAAACGAAATATGGAATAAATTAAAGGAAATATAAAATATGAAGAAAATATTATTTTATTTATGTGGTATATACAATGGTGGAACGGAAATTGAAACACTTAATTTAATGAAAAATTTAAACAGAGAAAAATTTGAACTTTATTATTATTATCATGATAAGCAGAATTCATATGATGCTATGGTACAAGAGTATAATAGATATGCAAAATATATAGATATTAGTAAAAAAGTAGAAATCGATACATTATTGTATTGTACTCATGCACTAGATGATATTGAGCTTATAAAAAATATATCATATAAACATTCATATTTTTGGTTCCATTATTTTTGGGAAGACCAAGAAAGATTTCTTGAAATTGCATTAGAAAGAAAATACATCGATAAAGTGATTACTGTTAGTGAGTATGCACAAAAAAAATTACAAAGTATGCCTTGTCTAGAGAATAGAGAAAATGACGTGAAAATAATATTTAACATTTTAGATGAAAACGAAATTATAGAAAAATCAAGGCAAACTATGCAACTAGAAAGAGTAGATGGCTTAAATTTAGTAACTGTAGCTAGGTTTGCACCAATTAAGGGCTATCATAGAGTAAAACAAATGATAGATATTTTAATACAAGAAGGTATTAATTTTAAATGGTATATTTGTCGGAAAAGGAAATAACGAAAAAGAGCAAAATGAGGTAGTGGGTATGCTCAAAAAATATGACAAACGTGTAGAACTCGTGGGACATCAAAGCAATCCATTTCCATATATGAGGAATGCGGATTATTTGGTTTTGTTGAGTGATAGAGAAACATCAGGAATGGTGATAACGGAAGCTAAAATTATTGGAACACCATGTATAGTATCAAATTTCGAAGCAGCATATGAACAGATATCAGATGGAGAAAATGGTTTTATAATAGATAAGAATAATATAGAAGAATTTAGAAATAGATTACCAAAAGTTATACAATTAAAGAAAAAGATGAAAGAAAATTTAAAGAACTTTAAATATAGTAAAGAAGATATTTTAAAAAGGTGGGAAGAAATATTTTAGAATAAAAGGGGGAACGTTATGAAGGTTGTGTTCATTTCCAATTTTCTAACACATCACCAAGTCCCATTTTGCTTGGAAATGCAGAAGAGATTAGGCGAAGATTTTAAATTTATTTCAACAGTAAAAATATTTGACTGGAGAATTAAATTAGGGTTTAGAGATTTAGACAACGAATATGATTTTGTTGTAAAGGCA
>CALXVO010000134.1 GCA_944392065.1 uncultured Clostridia bacterium
ACCTCACACCTCGCATCTCACACCTCGCGTAACACCTCACACCTCGCATCTCACACTTCTCACTTCTCATCACTCATTTTAAGTTCTTCCCATCTTTCTTTACTCATAAGAACCTCACGTGGTTTACTACCTTGGAAACCAGAAATAATTCCTCTTTCCTCCATCTGATCTATAATTCTTCCTGCTCGTGCATATCCTACTTTAAATCTTCTTTGTATAAATGATGTAGATGCTTGTCCCGTTTCTACCACAACCTCTATTGCTTCTGGTAGTAGTGGATCTGTATCATCATCTTTTTCTTGTGCATCTATTTCTTTTTCTGTACTATTTGCATTTTCTATTTGTTGTAGGATTTCATCATTATATGTAGCTTCCCCATTATTTTTCACGAAATCTACAATTTTTTCTACTTCTTTATCTGATATAAATGCTCCTTGGATTCTTGTTGGTTTTGGTGCTCCAGCTGGATAAAATAGCATATCTCCTTTTCCTAGTAATTTTTCGGCACCTGCCATATCTAAAATAGTTCTTGAATCTACTTGTGAAGATACAGAAAAAGCAATTCTTGATGGTATATTTGCTTTAATGATACCTGTAATAACATCTACTGATGGTCTTTGAGTTGCAATTACTAAATGCATACCAGCAGCTCTTGCCATTTGTGCTAATCTACATATTGAGTCTTCTACATCTTTTGGTGATACCATCATCAAATCGGATAACTCATCAATGATAATTACAATTTGTGGTAATTTATGTTCTTCGCCTTCAACTTCTAGAGCAGCATTATACCCTTTGATATCTCTTACGTTTTTGCTTGCAAATAAGCTATATCTATTTACCATTTCTTGTACTGCCCACGCTAAAGCTCCCGCTGCTTTTTTAGGGTCTGTAACTACAGGAATAAGTAAATGTGGTATACCATTATACACAGAAAGTTCAACTACCTTTGGATCTACCATTACTAATTTTACTTCACTTGGTTTAGCTTTATATATTATACTTGCAATTAGCGTATTAATACATACCGATTTTCCTGAACCTGTAGCACCTGCAATAAGCACATGTGGCATTTTTGCAATATCTGTTACTACCTCATTTCCAGCTACATCTTTTCCAAGTGCAAATGCTAATTTCGATTTATGTTCTTTAAAGCTGTCACAATCTATGATATCTCTTAATGGCACTATTTCATTTTCCTTATTTGGTACTTCTATTCCTACTGCTTGTTTTCCTGGTATTGGTGCTTCAATTCTTATTGTTTCTGCAGCCAAGTTAAGTGCTATATCATCTGCAAGATTGGCAATCTTACTAACTCTTACACCTTCTGCCGGTTTTAATTCGTATCTAGTAATTGCTGGCCCTACAGACACATTCTCTACTTTAGCAGAAACGCCAAAACTATATAGAGTTTTTTGAAGTTTAGTAGCAGTATCTGCAACTGCTTTTTTTCCTCCTTTTACTCCCTTTTTATCTCCTTCTGCTAGTAATTGTATTGGTGGAAACTCATAGTGTTCATCTTCTACTGTTAAGGTATGTTCCAATTGCAAAACTTGTTTTATCTTTTCCTCTTTTGTTTCTTGTTCTTCTTTAAATAGATTTGCTTCTAGCACATCCGGATTTGTTTTTGATTCAACAACTGTTTCCTTATTTTTTCCAACTATATTAAAAGGAATTAAATTATCATCTTTATGGTCATATTTTTTTACCTTTTTATTTTTTCTATTTTCTTCTTCCTGCTCATCATTTAAATTTATTGTTAGCTGTTCTGCTAATTGTTCTGCTTCTCTCCTTTGTTCTTCTCTTTCTCTTAATCTACGCTCTTTTTTTGTTTCTTTTTTCTCATCTTCTTCAATATCTTTTCTTTTATTATTTCTTCTTTCCTCTCTAGCCTCTTCTCTTTCTAGTCTTCTATCTTCTTTACTCTCTCTTCTTCCTTCGATAAAGTCTGCTATTATTTCTGCTGGTTTAATTCCAAACATAAATACTAGTAATATTGCTGCAATTCCAATACATAATATAACTGTTCCTATTTCTCCAAGTAACCCTATAAGTATAGAAGCTACTGCTGTGCCTATGGCTCCTCCACCATTATTTAGTTCTCCTAATTCATATCCTCTTTCCACAGCCACTGAAAACTCACTATTTATATTTATATTCCCATTTGAAAACTGAAATACACTAAGCATGGTTGCAACGCAAACTAAAAATATTGCATACTGTATCAATTTAGAAATCAAATAATCTTTATCCTCTGTAGTCATATATATAGCAATTAAAAATGTACCTATTGGAATTATATATTTTATTGCTCCCATAATTCCACCCAAAATTGGACTTAAGTGTTCTCCTATATATCCTGATTTTGTATATATTAGTATTGCAAGTAGTATACTTATTAAAAACATAAACACAACTGCCACATTCACATCTATTTTATTCTTTTTTGCTCTTCTACCTCTTTTAGCCAAGGCTATTTCCTCCTTTGCATTTCAACTACGATACTATTCCATTGGTATTATATCACAAGCCTATCAAAAAGCAAACATTATTTTTAAATTTTCTATGAACTATGGTTATATAATTGTTACTGTTTAGTGTAGAATTTAATTTTACAGCTATGTCTTAGTAGTATGTATATTTAGAAAATTTTTGAAGTACCACGCAGCGACCAAACGAGCTTTGTAAAAGCGAGTGCGATTTGGAGCAAACGAGTGGCCTTAAAAAATTTTATTTTTTAAGGTCGCTAATTTGTTTGCGACAGCAAGGTACAAAAAAATTTGAGAAATATACATACTACTAAGACGTATACTACAAATTCACGCTGAACAGTAACATATAATTTAATTTTACATCTATGCCTTAGTAATATGTATATTTAGAAAATTTTTGCAGTGACGCGTAAGCGAACAAACGAGCTTCTTTGAAGCAAGGGCGAAATACATGTCTACTTTCTTGTTCGGACGGCTCAAGGTATCCTAACCTTGTTGTATAGCAAAAATCGTTAAAAATACTGAAATGTCAAATAAAAATTCGATTTTTCCTATACAATAAGAAAATTGGACGTTAACGAAATCAAAGATTTCGACGTCCACATGTGCATTTCGCTT
>CALXVO010000135.1 GCA_944392065.1 uncultured Clostridia bacterium
AAAAATAAAGACAATTTAATGAATTATTTAAATGAATTAGTAAGTGAAGTAATTTTTAATGAAGATAGAACATTAGAGATTAGATTTAATTTTAAGTTAAATTAAAAAATTAGTTTACTAAACTACAGTCAGCAGATGGAGATAAAAAATATAGTGAAAAATCTAGCATCTATTATAAAAAGATGGGGTTAAAAGCAATTGTAAGAAACATTCCAGAAAATAGACAAGCAAATGTGGTAAACGCATTAATTGATCGATATAAACCAGACATTTTAGTCGTCACACGGACATGACGGAATGATTAAAGCAGGAAGAAGATATGAAGATATTTATAATTACCGAAATTCAAGATATTTTGCAGAAACGGTAAAGAATGTAAGAAAAGAGAAAAAAAATAAAGATTTAGTTATTTTTGCAGGTGCTTGCCAGAGTTATTATGAAGCACTAATTGATGCAGGTGCTAATTTTGCATCATCACCGGCAAGAATTTTAATTGATTTCGTGGATCCATTGGTAGTGGCCGAAAAAATAGCGACAACAGATTCTAACCAATTTATAACTATTTACGATATTGAAGAAGATTTGCGAGATGGAGAAAGAGGAATCAATCGGGATAGGAGCAAGTGGAAAGAAAAAAACATTGTTAATTTAAGATAATAACTACTTATGCGACAAGACAATACAATTAAATAAATTTATTACCACTTGAGTTAATATTTAAAGTAGGAAATTGTATTGAAAAATATTGTCATTGCTTTAGCAATGTGATAACATATAAACAATGCAAGAAATGATAAAAATATAAAACTAGGAGAATAGTATTAAATGGATGAAGAAGTGGTAAGTAATAAAATAGAAGAAAATATAAAAGAAAATAATAAAATGCAAGAAAATTCAAAAGAAGAAGTAGGGAAGAGTAAAAAAGCGGGCAAAATAAGGAATGCAATATTAATAATTTTATTTAATATAATATTTCCATATTTAATTTTTTTGATAAGTAACATAAATAATGAAGGCTTTTTTTTAATAAGAGAAATTAGAAAAAAAGCAATTTTTATGAATTTCTCTTATATATATGAGATTATGATCATATATGGATTTTATTTTTGGTTTAAAGCAATATTTAAAAAAAGCCTACGTGCTAATGGGGCTATATGCATATTGTTTAATTTAATATCCATTATTTCTTATTATAAAATTAAAATTGTGCTAAAGCCATTTTTGCCAGAAGACCTATTAATGTTAGGAAATGCTACTGAAATTATGCAATATGCTAATATAAAAATAGAGCCAATTATTATAATACAAATCTTTTTAAGTGCTGTTCTTCTTATAATACAATATTTAATTACTAAATATACACAATATGAAAAAGCTCATAATAAAATATTTAGAATTATAGTAATACTTATTACTTCAATTATTATTTTAGTAGCATTTATTTGCAATTGGTCAGGCATGCCATTATTTAATGAAGATAATATAGACTTAAAAGCAGATTATTATACCTATGGAGGTGTAATTAACTTTTTTAAAAAAGGCTATTTAGTATTTCAAAGAGAAAAACTAGACATATATGATGAAAATAAATTGGAAGAAATAAAAAATGAAATGAATGAGATGAATAATGAAGTAAATACAGATGAACAACCTAATATTATAGTTATTATGGGAGAGGCTTTTAGCGATATAACAGAAATAAAGGATTTAGAATTTAATGAAAATCCATTACAAAATTTTAAGAATCTGCAAAATGAATATGCGAATGGAAAAACAACTGTAAATGTTTATGGTGGTGAAACTGCAACATCAGAATTCGAGTTTTTAACAGGAAGTAACATGCATTTTGTTACAAATAAAAGATATCCATATTCTCAAATAATAAATGGAAATACTATATCTATTGTAAGAACATTAAAAGAATCAGGATATGAAACAACTGCTATACATCCTAATAAAGCTAGTTTTTATAGTAGAAGAAGTATTTATAAATATTTTGGCTTTGATAAAACTGTTTTTTTGGAGAATATGGAAGATATTGATGAAAAATATAATAATAATGTATCAGATAAAGATTTTATAGAAGAAATTATTGAACAATACGAATCAATGGAAACAAGTAAGAAATTCATCTTTGGGATATCTATAGAATCACATTTGGCATATACAGATGATAAATATGAAAATAATGAAATAGAAGTATCAGCAAAGGGACTTAATCAATCACAAATAAAGGAAATAGAAACTTATTCGCAAGGTTTAAAACATTTTGATGAAGCAATAAAAACTTTAGTAGATTATCTTAAAGAAAAAGATGAAAAAGTAATGCTAGTTGTATTTGGAGATCATCTTCCAGCACTTAATACTTTATATGATAAATATTATGGAGATAGTTTAGAAAAATATCAAACTCCATATTTAATATGGACAAATTATGAGGAGAATATAAAAGTTGAAAAAGAAATATCGATTCCTGGCTTAGCAATGCGTACTTTAGAAAATGCCAATGTAGAATTACCATGGTATTATAAATATATAGCAGAATTTTATAATGAATATCCTGTCTTTACAAAAAAATTTATAAAAGATAAAAATGGAAATAGTATAGATATAAATTTACGAAATGAGCTAATAGATAATTATAGCATTATACAATATGATATATTATATAGAAAAAGTATACCAATTGAATAAATAATTTTTGTTACAAAAATGTAACAAAAATGTAATATAATTGTAATATTACTATAGAGATTCTGCGAAAACTTAGAAACAAGCATAGTACAGCAATTCGACAAGCACCGACCTCTTTTGACTTAAAGCCCTTTTTGTGATATTATTAGTGCATAAATATAGGAGTAGGTGATTAAATGATTTGCCAAAAAGATATTACAAATTTAAAAACGGATATTGATGAGAAAATAGGACAAAAGATAATTGTCAAAGGCTCATTAGGAAGGAGTAAATCGTTTTCAAAAGAAGCTACTATAGAAAAAGCTTA
>CALXVO010000136.1 GCA_944392065.1 uncultured Clostridia bacterium
TTATTTATTGAATTTTTTCTTTTATATATTCTTCAACTAGTTTAAGAAGCTCTTTAGCTGTATTTATTTGTTCCTGTGTAACTTCTGGTTTTACAACGAATTCATCATCATAATCACTATCTTCTCTTATTCTACTAGCCACTGCAATTTTCTTTCCGATCTTCTTTGGGAATATTTCTTTGCTTACATAATATTGATTGAAGTAAGCAATTACATCCTTATGTTTTTTAAAGTCAATCGGTTCTAAAGCTAAAATAGCTTTTATACTATGAAATATTGAATAATATGCCCTATTATTAGCTGATTTATATAAATTTGATTGATATAATATTTCACTAGCTTTCAAATCATCAGATGCTTGTTCTAGCCTATGTTTTGCCAAGTCTTTTGATATTTTAGGACTCACTAAGCACCACTCCTTCTTTTTGAACATTCATATAAAAAGGCAATGCCTCTAACCAATAATTGAATTTATCTATATTTTTAATTAATGGCGATAATGTAATATTAAAGTTATTATTGCACTCTATATCATAAGCTAAGTCCGATACTTTCACAAAATAATCATATATCTCTTCATCTTTTAAATCTGTTAAAATCATAATATCTATATCTGATTTTTTATTAAAATCTCCTCTGGCATACGAACCATAAAGTATTATTTTTTTTACTCTATTTCCTAAAGTTTTATTAACTTCTAATATAAATTCTTGAATTATATTATTAACTTTATCTGGTATCTTTTTCATTATTTCTGCACTTCCTTTCCAACTCCTTTTATGTTCATTTCTATTATAGCATAAGTTTCCAGAATGTACCATATACTTTTCATAAATTTTATAATTTATCTCTCCTTAATAATATTCTTACTACTAAAATACGTAATTAAGAAATATCCACCGTAAATTACCACAATAAATATTGCTGTCATAATGATTGATGGTAATAGTTGCTTATTTCCAAAGGTAGAAATTACATAACTACAGAATGTTATTCCAAATATTGAGTGGATTATTGCCACTAGTAATGGGAACATAAAGAAGATTGCTATTTGCCTAAATAAAGACTTGTTTATCATCTTTTCATCTGCTCCTAGTTTTCTAAGCATTGTGTATCTTTCTTTGTTATCCGTACTCTCTGTTAATTCTTTTAATGCCAAAATTGCCACGCTTGCAATTAAGAATACAATTCCTAAATATAGCCCTAAGAATGTTACTAATGCTCCAAGCCCAATGCTTGCCTCACTTATATCCACCTTGCTATTTACGGATGGTAGACTATACTCTGCAGAAAGAGGATTTTGTATCATTGTTTTTATTTTATCTTGTATTTCTCTTTGCTCATCTAAAGAATTTGTATAATAATTTCCTATAATAGAGTTATATGATCGTTCTTCTCCACTAACTACAACATCTGGCACTATTATAATGCCCGAATTGATATGATTACTTGCCATCTCCACAAAACCATATTTACATTCCTGATATTTTGGTTTTAGCATGTGTCCAAATATAGTTAATTCTTGATTGTTTTCTAATGCAACATTTCTAATTGCAATCATCGAATCATAATCTGCAATTATCATATATTCGTCATCAGCTAATGTATATTCTTCATTTCCATAAAACCTTGCAATCTTATTGTAATCACTTATTGTCATAATCTCTTCTTGCATGTTGTATGGTATCATAGATGTTGTATTATTTTTTATATACTCTAAACTATCTCCTAATGAATCACCAAAGGTCAAACCTTCCATTCGATATGAGTTATATTCTACACTATCTTTTAAATAGTCATCTATGTTAATACCAAATGCCTCTAATGTTTTCCTAACACCTAATTTAGAATTTTCTATCTGTGCTTCATTATATCCTTGGTCAAGCCAGCTTTCGTCTTTTACTGAAATAGATAATTGTATATCTGCTGGTGCAAGTTCCTCTAAATTAGCTGTCATAGAGGCTTTTAGTGATAATGCGCTTGATAGTACACATATTGTTACAAATAGCATTAGGCAAATAATTGTCATCGAAAATACGGTTGTATTTATTTTGCTACTTACTTGCCTTAGTGTAAATGTGTTAAGTCCTTTTACATATAAGTTTTTCATTCCCATCACAATTTTTAGCATTAGTCCTGATAGCGACCAGAATAGGAAAAATGTTGCCACTGCCCCAATAATGATTGGTTTTATTATTCCTTCTGGAGTTTGTACTATTTCATTCACAGCACCTGTTACTAGATAGTAGGCATATACTAAAGCTATAACGGATAGAATAAACACAATAGTACAAAGCATTGGATTTTTCATTTTTACAGTTTCTGATTTTTTGCTAGTTTGTATTAAATCAATTAGTTTGCATTTTCCAACATTGATAACATTAAATAGCATAACAATTACATACATTATGCCAAAATAAATTAGTGTTTTTATGCAAGCATCTGATGAAAAGATGAACTCATACCTTGTCATATCTGCTTCAAACATATTGGCAACTAACATACTCATTAGCTGTGATAGAGCGACTCCTAAACCTAGCCCTATCGCTAGTGAGATAATTCCAATTAGAATTGTCTCAAAGAATAGTATCATTGATATTTTTCTTTTGCTCATTCCAAGGAGCATATATATTCCAAATTCTTTATTTCTCCTTTTCATTAAGAAACGACTTGCGTAAATAATTAAAAATCCTAGTATAAAAGCAACAAATACGCTTGCTCCGGATAGCATATTGCTTAAGGTGTCAATAATATCATAGGTGCTTTCTGTTATATCTAGCAATACAGTTTGACTCTCAATACTATTGAACACATAAAATATGGCAACACCCAATATTAAGGTAAAGAAATAAATTGCATAATCTTTAAAACTTTTCTTTATGTTTCGAAAAGATAATTTAATAGTTGTCATTTTCCTCACCTCCAAGCAAGGTTACAACATCTATAATC
>CALXVO010000137.1 GCA_944392065.1 uncultured Clostridia bacterium
TTTCCAAAAGATAGTATTACTAAATCTTCTTCCTCTTTTGGTTCATCAACAAAAAAAGTTTTTTTCTTCGCATCCCTCTTAACTCTTCTGTATAGTCCAACCTTTCTATCGTGTATTTAGGTGATTCTTTTAAATATTCTTTTTCTGTTTCATTTATTTTATATATTACTGTATTTACTCCCTGTGGGTCTGTTATACTAAAGTGTTTCCCCTGTACAATCTCCATACACATCTACCCTCTCTCTATGAATCTTCGCTGCCATAGTTTGTCTTTTGTTAGAATCACTACTCTTTTATTATAGCGCAATTCAAGCAATAAGTCAATAATTTTGGTATTTTTTATGTTAACACATTGTAATTTATTGTTACTATTCACGCTTGCTTTTTGTGGGAGCAATGTATATTTTTAATTTTATGTTGGAGCGCTTAAGGTGGGGACCGGCAAGTTTACAAACTGTTAAACGATACGTAAGTGACGTTTATACAGTTTGTACGCAGTTGGGGGCCGGAAACATAAAATTAAAAATATACATTGCTCCCACATTTTAGAACTAACTGTGAATTGTAACAATTTATTGCAATTTGAACCTTTTTCAATAGAGTTTTAATTTATAACGCATAAAAACAAACTATCAGCTACTGTCACATATTTTACTATAAATTATTTCTTGGATTAAATGTTGAAACTTTATTGAGCTTCTCAAAAAATTCCATTTCTTCTTTTGTTGGTGTTTTTGGTATCATTATTTTTACATCTGCAATTAATTCTCCTCTTCCGCCTTTTCCATCTTTATATCCTTTCTCTGGTATTTTTACTTTCTCTCCACTTTCTATTCCCTGCGGAATATGCAAAAATATCGTCTCTCCAATCGTATCTACCGATACTTTTGTGCCTAAAGCTGCCTCCCAAGGAGTAATCTTTAAATCTGTATATAAATCAATACCTCTTAGAGCATATTTTTTATCGTCTTTTATATTTATTTTTATTAATAAATCTCCGTTTTTTCCTCCGTTTTCTCCGTTTTTTCCTTGACCTATTAATCTTATTTTTTCTCCATTTCTTATTCCAGCTGGTATTTTTACAGTAAATGTTTTCATTTTTCCATTTTGTGCTCTTAAAGAAATTTTTTTGTCTAAACCATAAAACGCTTCTTCTATGGATACTTCTATTTCCGTTTCTACATTTTCGCCTTTAACCGCAACTTTTTCTTTGCTTTTTCTTTGTTTTTCTTCTTTTTGCTCTGCTTGTTCTCCAAAGAACATATTAAAAAAGTTACTGAAAATAGATCCTTCTTCTCGTTTACTTTCTTCAAATTTCTTTTTCTTTCCTACATTAGAATTCCACATTCGATCATATTTCCTTCTAGATGCAGGAGTTGATAGCACTTTATAGGCTTCATTTATATCTTTAAATCTCTCTTCAGAAAAGCTATTTTCTGAATTGATATCTGGATGAAACTTTTTTGCCTGCTCTCTATATGCTGTCTTTATTTCTTCTGGTGTAGCTTTATTATCTTCTAAGCCAAGGATTTTATAATAGTCTTTAAAAATCATAAGCTCTACCCCCTAAAAGCGCTTTTATTATATCATAGAATTGCAAAGAAATAAAGATGTTTCTGTTATTTTTTCATTTAATGGTTACTAGATAATGGTTATGCAAAATATTAAGTCCGCGCAGGGATGTACTAATTAAAAAAATGAGCGAAGCAGGGAGCTTAAGTCGGGACGAAGCGAAGTTTTTTAATTAGTACATCCCGTTTGCAGGACATGCTTTTTTGAAAACCATTATCTAGTAACATTTAATGGATTAAGGGATTTTTACTAAATCATATTCATAATTATTTTATTTCTAGTAGAAATACTATCTGGATGAATCAATTTCTTTTTTTGCATGGTATATATTAAGGATGAATCTATTTCATATAATACCGCTTCCTCTATATTACTTTTCGCAATTCCTCTTGCTGTTTCTAATTGTTTTGCTTTTTCTGCTTCTTTATAATTCCTTCCATCTTCTATTTTATCCGCCACAAAAATTATTTTAGCTAATAAATCCATGTTTTCATTTCCTGTTGTATGGTACTGAATAGCATCTTGCATTTCTTTTGTAAAATCATATCTTTTTTTACAAATATCTGCGCCTATTTTTCCATGTAATAATCCTACATTAATTTTTTCAATTTCATCTACTTCTATTTTATTTTCTTTTGCATACCTTAATTTTTCTTCTTCTGGCAACTCTTTTCCTATATCATGCGCTAAACCAACTAGCTTTGCCTTATTGACATCTACGCCATATATTTCGGCGAGCTCTTCTGCCTTTTGCATTACTCCTATGGAATGTTTATATCTTTTTTCAGATAATTCTTGTTTAATATCTTTATCAATTTTTTGTAGCATTTCCTCTACTTCCTTATTGTTATTAAAATCTATCATTTTTTCTCCTTTTACTAATTATTTTCTACCGTATAACTTAATGCATATTTATAGTTAATATAAATTTAGTTGTACTCATGCTTTTACAGTTTTCTTATTTTACAAAAGCCAATTCAATTAATCGATCTAACAATTTTGGATAACTTAATCCCATTTGCTCCCATAATTTTGGATACATACTTATTTGTGTAAAGCCAGGCATTGTATTTATTTCGTTTATAATAATTCTATTCGTATCGTTTTCAATAAAGAAATCTACTCTAGAAAGACCGCTTCCATCCGCTGCTTTAAATGCTTTTATCGCTGTTTTTCTTATTTCTTCTGCTATTTCTTCTCCCACTTCTAATACTTCTATGTCCTCTGTTCTTTTTGTGTATTGATACCATTTTCCTTCTTTATCAATGTAAATTGGAAATATTTCATATTTTTCTTTATCTAAGTTTTTAATAACAGAAGTTCCTGAAGTAATTGAAACATCATGTTCTGTTGACATACCTCCAAAAATAACACCTA
>CALXVO010000138.1 GCA_944392065.1 uncultured Clostridia bacterium
ATATTATAACATAATTTTAATATATTGTAAAGTTGTTTGAAAATAATCCTGTCAATAATTTTTGAAAATGTCCCAAAAAATTCTAAACATTAACGGAAAAATATTTCCGCTAAATTGGACATTATATTATATCAATCTTGAGTCTTTCCGCTCGCCGCGGAGGCAGGCTCAAGATTTTTTTGTATATTTTTTTATCTTTCTGCCTATAATATTTTTAGGTGAAAGATTTTTTGTAAGATACATTTGTATCTTTGGTTTAAGCATATACTCGTTCGGTATGTGCTTTTTTCATTTGTTGCTTGAATGATGCTAGTTTCCATGGATGGCTCATTGGTGGTATATATTTTTTCTTTTCTTTTTTTATTTCTGGTGCAATATCAAATTCTTTTGAATATTTTTTATGTTTTTCTAGCTTTCTTAATTCATATACTTTTTCACCAATTGTTACTAATAATTCACCATTAAATGCTTGAATTACAAGACATTCCGTTCTTGATTTAAAACATTTTAATTCATTATTTTCGTAAGGTTGGTAATATTCATTTTTGAATTTTATGCTGTTTCCATTATCTATTTTTCTTGGAGTTAAGACTGCTAAAGTATAATTGATTTTTTCTGCTGATGGTGCTGTTTCATATACTGATTCAAATTTTTTATAATCTAAAGCAAATTTCTTATTAAATTTAGGGATAAATATTTTTATTAAATATTCATTTGCACCTTCAATTGTTGTTATATTATTTAGCTTTAATTCATTTATTAGTCTATCTTGAAAAGTCTCGTTATCTCTTTCAATAAGCCCTTTTGCTTGTGATACACTTGTTGTATCAATGCCAGTTCCTAATTGCTTACAAGCATATCCAAATTGCGTCAACACATCTTTATCTGATGTTCTTTTATCTTCGTTAAGTCTATTATAATTAAACACGGTTCTATTATCAGTTTTGAATTCATATGGAATTCCATAGTTTTCCAATATCTGTTTAAATACATTATAATAACCTTTTAAAGTTTCTTGCCAGTCAAAGTATCCTCCAACTATATGATTGGTTGCTTTATCTGTAGCAAGATGTAGACAAGATTTCGTGCCGCCAAACCATAGATGTGAAGAGCCATCCATTTCAGTTACTTCTCCAAAATACTTAGGTTTTTCTCCTCTTGGGTGAGAATCTTCTAAAGCAACTTCGTTATTAACAATAATTTCAATTTCCTCTTCAGTTTTATTTTCCAATTTCTTTTCTTTTTGTAGTTTTTCTTTAGCTAATCTTCTTTTAGTAGCTTTTCTAGCTTTGGGTGAACGAATCCCTTTATTCATTAATGTTGTATATACGAAAGAATATGAAACATTAATATTCTCTTCCTCAATAAGATATTCATAAAAATGTTTAAAATTAAAACCGTTATATTTTTTCTGATAAAGGAGTATAATATTATCTGAGAAAGATTTATCTAAGGATTTGGCTGGCTTTCTGGAGCGATTACCATGCACGAAACCGAGATTTTCCTTTCTCTTTATATATTTTAATCAATCTATTTATTTGTCTTATAGATAATCCTAGTCTTTCTTTTGCACGAAGCTTATTTCCATTATGATCAACTAATTCTTTAATAACTTCATATTTATTTAATTCTTTCATTCTCAACTCAACCTTTCTCATATATCCTCCTAAAAACCTTAATAATAAAATTATTATGTGATTTTTAGAGAACAATTATTTTAAAGTTGGGACATTTTCTAAAGTTATTACTTAAGACATTATCATAAATTAATCATAAATATTAAGAAATTTTTTAAAAAATCTCTTTTAATTTTTAATATAAAATGATATAATATATCTAGTTAGTTTTTGTGGAAAGGAGATAGTTTTTTATGAACCAATTATTAGTATCAGGAAAAATATATATGACACCTGAATTAAAAAAGAAAAAAGTTGCATATAAAGGTTATCTTCTTATTTCAGTATTTATTGTATGTATGTTAGTTTCATATTATATATATGGAGAATACCAAGGAATACAAGATGAAAAATTAGCAAAAGAAATTTTAGATTCTATAGTTGCAGGTTCTCCACAAGACACAACTATGGCACCTACTGTAAATGACACTGTTGTAGTATATTTAGACGATAACGAAGCAAATATATCAGATGAAGATGTAGAATTGATTCCAGTAGACGAGAGTATAAGTTTTATAGATCCAAATGTTGAAATATTAACACCATTAGCAAGTCAATATGAAGCAAAAAATGGAAAGGTATACGATATAGTAGGAATTGTAAAAATACCAGCAATTGATTTGGAATATCCAATATTAAGTGAAACTTCAGAGGAATTATTAAAAGTTTCTGTATGTAAATTTTGGGGACCAGACCCTAATCAAGTCGGAAACTTGTGTATTGCAGGTCATAACTATACAAATACTAGAGCATTTAGCCAATTATATAAATTGGAAAAAGGAGATATAATAGAAATTACTGATTTAAGTGGTAAAACTCTTAAATATGAAGTATATAGTCATTATATTGTAAAATCAAATGATACAACACCAACATCTCAAATAACACATGGAAAAAAAGAAGTAACTTTAATAACATGTACAAATGGATTAAAAGAAAGAAGAATAATAAAAGCTTTAGAAGTTGAAGAATAAATGTTACTATTCATAGCTTTTAGTATAAAACATATAAAGTACTTATATATTAATATTTTGCGATCAAAGACCCGGATTATTTGCCTTAAGCTATGTTTTTGATAAAAAATATTAATATATAAGTACCACTGATATTTATTTAGCTGTGAATTATAACGAATAAATAAATTAGAAATTTTATATTTTAAAATATTATGATAAGGAGTAAGACAGTTGTATGAGCAAAATTTTATTTTATCCATTGTTATGGTTATTAAAAATAGCAAAT
>CALXVO010000139.1 GCA_944392065.1 uncultured Clostridia bacterium
AAAAATGTTTGTACTAAACTTTATTTAATGTATATTAAAATTATTCAAACTTATGACAAAATCATGAAAAAAATTGAGCAAAAGGGGACGGGCTTATTTTGCACAAATAAGCCCGTCCCCTTTTGCTCAAAAAGTTGCCAAAGAAATATTTTTGTGATAAAATAAGTGCGTTATAAGAAAAAAATCATATTATATTACAGAACTATACTAAAAAGGAGAAGTGAATTATATGGAAAATAATATTATGGCAATTGTAATGGCAGCAGGGAAAGGTACAAGAATGAAATCTAAAAAATCAAAGTTAGTACAAAAAATATATGGAAAAGAAATTGTAAAAAGAGCAGTAGAAAATGCAGAAAAAGCAGGAGTAAAAGACATTGTGGCAGTAGTAGGCTATATGAAAGAAGAGGTAATGGCAGTACTAGGTAAAGAAGTAAAATATGCTTACCAAGAAGAAATGTTAGGTACGGGCCATGCTGTAATGCAAGCAAGAGAATTTCTAAAAGGAAAAAAAGGAAAAGTGTTGGTCTTAAATGGAGATGTTCCAATACTAAGACCAGAAACACTAAACAAACTATTAGAAAAAAGTATAGAAAACAAAGAATATGCAACGCTTTTAACAGCTATCTATGATAATCCAACAGGATATGGAAGAATAGTAAGAGATGAGGGCGGAAATATTGAGGCAATAGTAGAAGAAAAAGATACTACTCCAGAACAAAAAGAAATTAAAGAAATTAATGCAGGTATTTATTGTTTCGATATAGAAGAATTATTATTAGCATTAGATAAAATCAAACCAAATAATGCACAAGGGGAGTATTATTTAACTGATGTAATTCAAATAATGAATGAAAAAGGTTTAAAAACAGGAGCAGTAATAGTAGAAGATAATACAGAAATTCTTGGAATTAATGATAGAATTCAGTTAGAAATGCTTACGAAAGTATTACAAATGAGAATTAACACAGAACATATGAAAAATGGTGTAACAATAGAAGATGTAAATACTACGTATATATATGATGATGTGAAAATTGGAATGGATACTGTAATACATCCAAATACTACCATAAAATCGGGAGTGCAAATTGGAGAAGATTGTGAAATTGGTCCAAATGCATACATACGAGAAGGATGTAAATTGGCAAATAAAGTAAAGATAGGAAGCTTTGTTGAAATAAAAAAAGCAATCATAGGAGAAGGCACAAAAGTACCACATTTATCATACATGGGAGACTGCGAAATTGGAGAAAAATGCAATATTGGTTGCGGAACGATTACTTGCAATTATGATGGATTACATAAGAGTAAGACAATTATAGGAAATCATTCATTTGTTGGTTCAAATGTAAACTTAGTTGCACCAGTCACATTAGGAGATGAAACATTTGTAGCAGCAGGCTCTACCATAACAGATGATGTCCCAGCTTATGCTTTAGCAATTGCAAGACAAAGACAAACTAATAAAGAGGATTGGAATAAAAAGTAGAAAGTTACAATTTGCAGATACTGTATCTATGTTGGAAATATGCTTTTTTAAAACATATTTCCAACAATCATATAGAATAAAAACATCTACAAATTGACCTCTGTAATTTGATGTTCTAACTTAAATTCTATGTAAATAATTTTACAACCAAAAAAATTAGATGTAAACTCTATTATTTACATCTAAAAGTATATCTATAATTTTAGAAAATAAAATACAATAATAGTAAATGCACAGGGTAGAAAATATAAAGAGCATATTTTATTTTTCTACCTTGTTTTCCATTATATAAGCTAATAAATACAATCGACAATGCAGTAAACAATCCTAATAGGATATATCCAATGTTATAACCATATTGTATTATCTGTATGCCATATTTTAAAACACATAAAGTCACAAATGATATTACCATTGCCAATTTATCATTTTTAAATAAGTAAAATGCAAAAATAACTAAAACTCCCCAGAAACCATAATCTGTATTAAGTAATTCTGCTACATATCCAATTAACAAAACAATTAATATTCCAAAAATTTTATCTAAATGAATCCCCATTAATCCAGTTAATGAAGCTGTATTGCTAGCATTAGATTTTTTAAATAAATTGATAATATAATCATATAAATAAATACTTAAAAGTCCAAGTAGTAGAGTGAAAAATACATTCAAATTAAAAATACTTGAATTTAAGAATTTATATGAGAATAGCGAAAAAGGTATTTGAGAGATAATAGCAAAAATTCCTAATCTTAAAAAATATTTTTTTAGGTTTTTAGTGTGCAAAAATCCTTCGCTTATTTGAAAAGCAAATATTGGAAAAGCAATTCTTCCTATTAAGTTTAAAAAGCTAAAATTACCAATAAAAGCATCTCCAAAGTGGTCACAAAACATTGAAATCATAGCAATTATTTTTAATGCGAAACTTGTCATAAATACCTCCAAAATTAAGTATATACATAAGTAATATCATATTATGGGAAATATGTAAATACATTTACTATGTTAATGGTCTTATAAAAAACACAGCATATAGACTTAGTTAATATGTATATTTCTCGATTTTTTTGTTCCTTGGTGTCGCACCCTTCTGATGATAAAAAGAAAAATAAATTTTCCTTTTTATCGCAGGAAGGTTGCTCCAAATCGCACTCGCTTCAAAGAAGCTCGTTTGTTCGCTTACGCGTCACTGCAAAAATTCTCTAAATATACATATTAACTAAGTCTATAAGAAAATTTTCTGTTAAAACATTATCTGGTATGAATGTCTAGTAACACATTATAGTTACAATTCAGTGTAAATTTGTAGTATACGTCTTAGTAGTATGTATATTTTTCAAATTTTTTTGTACCTTGCTGTCGCAAACAAATTAGCGACCTTAAAAAATAAAATTTTTTAAGGCCACTCGTTTG
>CALXVO010000140.1 GCA_944392065.1 uncultured Clostridia bacterium
ATGACAGATAATAATTTTTAAAAAAAATTTTGGAAAAGAAGTATAAAATTTTAAAAAAAGCTAATAATTTTAGTACAAGCAAAAAATTGCTATGGAAATTAATCCATAATTTATTTTAAACTATTGTAGTATTTTATACATAGTTTACACTTAGGAAGGGCTCGTATGAATTTAAAAAATTCAAAATATTTTTTAAATTATACTTGTGCCAAGAAAGGAATGAAAATTAATATGTTAAATTTTATTAAAATAATTAATTTCGCTAAACGTTTCTTTATTGTAGTTATTTTATTTTCTCTTTTTGTATTTATCTCTGCAATATCCTATGTAAATGCAGTATCAGAAGATATCGCAAACAGCGTCTTTCGATTACATGTAATTGCTAATAGTGATAGTGATAAAGATCAAAATTTAAAATATAAAGTGCGAGATAGCATATTAGAATACATGAATTCGATAGCAGAGAATTGTACTTCTAAAGAGGAAGTAATAACACTTGCTAACCAACATCAAGATGAATTTAAAAATATTGCCAAGCAAGTAATCCAAGAAAACGGATACAACTATGATGTTACAATAAGCATTGGAAATTTTGAATTCCCAACAAAAACTTACGGAGATATCTCTTTGCCCGCTGGTAATTATGATGCTTTGAGAATAGAAATTGGAGAAGCCAAAGGTCAAAATTGGTGGTGTGTCATGTTTCCACCTCTATGTTTTGTTGATGTAAGTTCTGGTGTCGTACCTGATGAATCTAAAGAGATAATGCAAGACAATTTAGGAGAAGAAGAATATTCTATTATTAGTGATAAGGAAAGTGAAGACATACAGTTTAAGTTTAGCTTAATTGAATTCTTTAAGAATATCTCCTTTGCTAAGAGTTACTGCCAAAAATTAAAATAACTATATTAGTATTGTATTTTATTTAAAAATATGTTATAAGTTATAGATAGAGTTTGTTTTACTAAACTCTATTTTTATTGTATAGGAAAAGTCGACTTATTTTTTAATATTTCAGTATTTCTAACGATTTTTTCTATACAACAAGGTTAAGTTTCCTTGGGCCGTGCATATTCGCGAAGCAAAATGCTACAAAAGTGCATCGAAAGCTTTACTTTCGTTAACGCACAAGTTTGTTAATTTTGAAATTATTGAAATATATATATTACATTCTGGAGGGTAGTAAGTTGGAAAAGTTAGTAATAAAAGGTGGAACAAAATTAAAAGGAGAAGTTACCATAAGTGGAGCAAAAAACGCAGCCGTAGCAATACTTCCTGCAACATTATTATTAGATGGAGTCTATACAATAAACAATTTGCCTAATATTAGTGATGTAAAAATAACCTGTGATATTTTGAAAGATTTAGGGGCAAAAATCAATTGGATTTCCGAAAATGAAATTACAATAGATACAAGAGAAGTAAATTGTAAAGAGGCACCTATTGATAAGACTAGTAAATTCAGAGCATCATATTACTTAATTGGAGCCATGCTTGGTAGATGTGGCATGTGTGAAGTAGGTCTTCCTGGAGGTTGCAAATTAGGTGCAAGACCTATTGATCAACATATAAAAGGTTTTGAACTTTTAGGAGCAAAAGTAGATGTTGGACAGGGAAAAATATCTGCTAAAGCAAAAAAATTAATTGGTACTTCAATATATATGGATGTAGTTTCTGTTGGTGCTACAATAAATATTATGCTTGCTAGTGTTTTAGCTGAAGGTACTACGACCATAGACAATGCTGCCAAAGAGCCTCATATAGTTGACGTTGCAAACTTTTTAAATACTATGGGGGCAGATATTCGCGGTGCTGGTACAGATGTAATAAAGATTAATGGAGTTAAAGAACTAAAACATGAAGGAAGCTATTCTATTGTTCCAGACCAAATTGAAGCCGGTACATTCATGCTCGCTGCCATCGCAACTAGAGGTGACATTTTAATAAAGAATTGTATATCTGAGCATTTAGAATGCATTACAGCAAAAATATTAGAAATAGGCGGAAATGTAAAAGATCTTGGGGATACTATAAGAGTTTGGACAAATAAAAGAGCTAATAGAGCCAATATAAAAACTCTTCCATATCCTGGTTTTCCTACGGACTTGCAACCTCAAATGGGTGTTGTTCTTTCACTTGCAAATGGTACAAGCATTATTAATGAAAGTATATGGGAATCTAGATTTCAATATACCAATGAATTAAATAATATGGGAGCCCATATTACGGCACAAGGAAAAACAGCTGTATTTGAAGGGGTAAAGGAATTATCAGGTGCTAGAGTATATGCAAGTGACTTAAGAGCTGGTGCAGCACTTTTAATAGCTGGAATTGTAGCCAAAGGTACAACAGAACTATATAATATTTACCATATTGATAGAGGTTACGAAAAAATAGAAGAAAAATTTAGAAATCTTGGTGCTGATATTGAAAGAGTACAAGAATAAGAAAGATGAGAGGATTATATGTTTAATTTTTGTAGTTTATATAGTGGCAGTTCTGGTAACAGTTTACTTGTTCAGACTGCTAATACAAAACTATTAATTGATGTTGGCGAAAGTGCAAAAAAGGTTTCTTCTGCACTTTCTTCTTTGGAAATTGATCCATCACAGATTGATGCTATTTTAGTTACTCATGAACATTCTGACCATATAAAAGGATTGGGAACATTTTCTAAAAAGTATAATATCCCTGTATATGCAAATTCCAAAACTTGGGATGCTATGCCTGAGCAAAGCGAAAAAATAGATAATAAAAATACTAAAAAGTTTACCATAGAAGAAAATTTTGAGATTGGAGATTTAGTGATTCATCCTTTTAGAATTCCTCATGATGCAGCAAATCCTTGTGGATTTAATATTATACATAATAATGAGAAAATAA
>CALXVO010000141.1 GCA_944392065.1 uncultured Clostridia bacterium
TACTACTTTATCTAAGAAATTTCTATCGTGGGATACCAAAATAAATCCCTTTTTCTTATTCAAATATTCTACTAAATTATTTCTTGTCTCCATATCTAAGTGGTTGGTTGGCTCATCAATAAGTAGGAAGTTATTTCCTTTTAAGAATAAACTTATTAAAAGAATTTTTATTTGCTCTCCACCACTTAACAGATTAAAATTTCGATAAAGAATTTCTGCATCTGTATTTAATAAGTTTAATTCCTTAATAATCTGCCAGTCTTCTACGCTTGGTGTAATTTCATTTACAATCTCTATTGCCATTCTTTCTTTGTCTTTTACTTCAAATGGAAAATAATCAAATTCTACACTTTTTGTTATCGTTCCTTTATATTCATATTCACCTAGTAATAGCTTTAAAAATGTAGTTTTACCCTTTCCATTTCTTCCAATTAAGCCTAGTTTCCAATCTGTATCAATGTTAAAAGATACATTTTCAAATACATTATTTAGACTTCCATCATAGCGGAAGGTTAAATTTTTTACATTAATTATTGACATTGTCCCTCCTGTATTATAGTGCCTCATCTATGATTTCTTTTACCTCATCATAATCTGGTACTTTATCTTTTACACTTGAATAATCTTTTTCAAAGTTTTCTAAACATTCTTTTACACTTTCTCCAGAATTACATTCTATATCTAAATTTGGATTATACTCCAATAATAGTTCCAATGTCTCTGCTGCTTTGTCATAATCATAATCCATTATTGCAACTAATTCTTTTCCCTCTTCTTGAATTAGCTCTTGCCTTTCTATTTCGTCATAGTGTGTAAAGTTATATATAATTTTAAAGTCTATGGCACACAAAACTATTGTTACAACTAATAAAACGATTACTGTCTTTTTAAATTTCTTTTTTATAATTCTAATTATTCCAAATACTATTGTTAGTATGATTAATGCAATTACGATAAGATTAAACATAATAAATAGCATTCCTAAGAATCCCATTAAAGGAATTAAAACTAAACTTCCCATAAAACATCACCGTTGCTTCTACTTTATTCCTATTTAATTCTTTAATTTTAATAAGTCATTTTGTTTTATATAATCTGCTATATCTTCAAATGCCTTTTCTGTATAAATTGCTCAGTCATTCTCAATAAATAAATCGGCAAGTGTTTTTTCACCTTTTTCTTGAAGCACTTTTACTCTTTGGTCGTTACGAAGATTTATATTTTCTTCCTTGTCTATATCGATACATTTTTCTTCACAATATATCTTACATTGTATATCTGCCTCTAATTTATCACACATTTTAGCAAAAACAGATTCTTTTGTTTGCATCCTTTCAAATTCCTCTATTAAATCGATATATTTCACCTTCTTATTTAAATTATGTAATATTTCTTCAACTGCTTGTTTACCTAACTTTCTTTTTTCTTCTTTTGTCACTTTGTCAAAAGGTGTTAAATCTCCTATTTTTATCTCTTCAATTTCATGTAATACAAGCATCATTACAACTTTATATATATCAACATTTAAATTAAATTCTGAATCTATTGCAATAGCTAAAATACATGTTCCATAAATATGTTCTGCAACACTCTCTACTCTTTCTCTGTCAATGTTCCAAGCTTTCCATCCGCTTCTAATCTTATCTTTTAATTCGTTCGCCAATAAATAAAATTGTAAAATATTTCTTATTTTTTGTTCTTCTATCATACACTCTTCTCCAAAACTTCATAATATCTTTTCAAGAAATTCCATGGTCCTGTCTTATCAGTAATCTCATCAAAGTTATTGTTAATTCTATTTAGTATTTCTTCCTTGGTAAACCATCTAATATCTGATACTTCTTCCTCTTGCAACTTTATTTCCGAAATATCGATATCTTTCATAACAATATAACACTCATTAAAATGTTTATTTATAATATTTCCTTTAATATTTACAGAAGTTGACCCAACTAAATATTTTACTTCATCTTCTAGCACATCAATACCTAATTCTTCTTTAATTTCTCTTATTAATGCTTGAGTTCCAAATTCACCAGCTAAAACATGACCACCGGCAGTAATATCCCATAAATTTGGCCATAATTTTTTATTAGCACTTCTTTTTTGTAATAAAACGTCTCCTTCATAATTAAAAACAAATCCATATATAGCTCTATGCCATAAACCCTTTTCATGACATTCTTCTCTTGTAGCTATTTCTCCAGTAAATTCACCAAATTCATTTAATACATCAAAATATTCTTCCATGCTTACCTCCTACTATTCTGAAACTTCTTCTGGCATATTTTCATATAATGGTACAATAAAGTTCAAATTTGTATCTACTGTACCAGAAGCTTCATATATTAATTTCATATTGCTTGCTTTCTTCTACTCTAATAATGGAAACTATTATAATAATGGCAATTAGGACAATTAATAAAATGGCAGCAACTATTCTTATTCGTATTGGTATAGATTTTACAATTTGTTTTACGTTTTTTATTAAATTACTTATTTTTTCTAATTGGTTCGTTTTCATGTTTTCTATCATACCATAAAAGAGAAAATTATGCTACTATAATTTTCTTTTTTACACTTATTCTAATTTGAATTTGCAAAATGGATACAAAAAGAGTGTTTTACTAAAGATTAACTGTTTTTATAAATTTATGATTTTTTCTATAATTTCTTTATCCTCTATTTTATTAATTCCAAAGCATTTCCTTCCTAAATCTTTGATTGAGGCTCCTAAATGATACATTTCTTCATTATCTAAAACAATAAATCTATCATGAAATTTATTTGTTCTGGCAATTTTTAGAATAGGATATTCTTTATTAAATTTTTGAATATCTATATTTTGAATATTACTTTTGTTAGATGTTAA
>CALXVO010000142.1 GCA_944392065.1 uncultured Clostridia bacterium
TCCTCAAAAAAATTTTTACCCATAAAAATAACCTCAGTCTATTTTACTGAGGTTTTACTGCTTTGGAGCAGGTAGCGAAACAGGTATGCGAAAAATATACATACTCTATTTCAAGCTCTCTTATATAATTCGATTTATTTATTATACTTTAACATATTTTTTATTAAATATCAATAGAAGATCTTCATTTAATTGAAATAAGTAAGGGAGGTGGCATTGCGACTGCAAATACCACCTCCAACCTGTAACTTGCAACAGGTCCTCTGATTCCAGAGCTTACTTCTTGAAGAAGTACATGTGGACAGCCTCTCCCTCGTCGATGACGCCGCACACATACCTTTTATCTTCGAAAATGTGCATATCGTCGCTAGTAGCCATGAATTTCTCCTGGCTGTTGACGTAACCACGGCCGATGTGGGGAATCTGGAACGGATTGATGACATCCGTAACCAGAATCTTGCGTCCGACTTCGGCGTACCTGCACTTCGGAATCATGGTCTGGAGCAGACAGGCGATTTCCACGCCCATGGTGTTGGTCGCCCCGATGAGGGCGTCAACCACGTAGGACCATCCATTGTAGGAGCACCCCGCTTCGGTATACACCATATATCCAAGCCGATCGCCAAGGATTTCACGGGTACGCTTCCAAAACTCGGGAATCTCATCTTTGTGCTCCATCGCATAGTGCCGGAAGCTGTTGTTCGGGCAGAAGCCCTCATGTTCGTACATAGCCATAAAATGAATCCTCCTTCATGTTGTTGATTGGTTATTGGCTAATGTAGGCAAGTTTGTCAACTTTGCTTACACTTTAATTATATCATATTTTACATAAAATTGCAAATTTTAAAGAATGCTTTACATTTTATGTACCACTAATGTACCACTTTAGTCTATTTGTCTTGCTTTTTTAAACTTTTTCTATTTTCCTTTTCAAGCTGTTTTAAACTTTTCTTAGGTGTAGGCAAATTTTCTGGCATAGTTCCACCAAGTTCTTTTATTGTTTTTCTTACTTTTGCACCAACATTGTAATGAGTTTTATTGGCTTCTTTTTCGCTTTGTATATTATCTCTTACTAACTTTTCCTCTGTTTGTGATATTCTAAATAGATTAGCAATTAATTCCGTACTTCCCATATTATCTAGAATATCTTCTCTATATCGTAATCCTTTTCTTTTTGCAATATCATCAGCTGTTTCACCATTGTATAAACCTTTATAACCTGCATTATGAAATTTATCAAAATTTTTAACTCCTGCTTTTTTGGCTGTTTGATTAAGTGAATAATTACCTTTTCTTGTTAGATTTCTCTGATAAAATCTTTTTTCATCTTCTGTTAGCATACTATATTCTTTTTCTGTAATTTCTTGCTTTCTTGTTTGAACAGCAAAATATGTTTGAGCAAGAGCAATTACTTTTTTTCTGCTATCTCCATTTTGTGCAATCAAATAGCAAGCATATCGATTTAATTTATAATCCTCTATAAATTCTTCTTTTCCTTTTCCAGAAATTATTGGCTTCCTGACGTCAGGAAAGCAATCTTTTATTGAAATTCCGCTATTTTCACATGCAATCATTGCTTTTTCAATTACTTTTTTAAAGTTTTCCCATTTTAAATATTGTAAAATTGGCATAAGTTCTCTTGCATACCAAAATTCAACACCATTTTCATCAATGTGTTTAATATCTTCGAATGATTTGTTATTTTCATATATCTCTTTCAATAGTATCAGCTCCATTTCTTAACATTATATTTTGTTATTATTATAAAACAACTGTTTGTGTTCGTCAATTACTCATACATACACCTAATCTTAATTTATTCTTCAAATCCATATTCTTACTATTACATCTTTTACTTTACCATCTATAATATTATTCATAATACAAATTCTCCTTTAATTCAAATTAAAATCATTTTTCTTTTTTAGTTTGTTATTCTTATTTTCATCTGGTATTGTTACTTTTCTGTAAATATTATTAGCAATTTCATTATCATTGTCATCAAATATGCTATTTTTATATAGGTCATCACTAACAATTTTATAATTTTGATTATTATCATAAGTTATCTTTTTATGGAAGTGGCTCATTAAACTATGCCAAAATCCCTTAAACTTTTGTAATTGTGCTTTTAGGCTCTCTTTTTCTTCTCTTAATTTAGTAATTAATTTTTCTTTTGCAGATAAATCATTTTTTAATCCTTTAATTTCTCCATCTTTAAGTTCGATTTGATTTTTAAGAGAACGATTTTCTTTTTGTACTTCGTATGCAGAATATTCAAAATCCTTTATAGCTAAATTTAGGTCATTTACACTTCTAACAGTTTTATTGGTATCTTTTACGTCTTTGGTAAATTTTTTTATTTTCTGGACATCCTCGCTTGAAATAACCATATTATTTTTATTCATTAGAGTAGGTTTTAGATTATCTAATATTTTATTTATATCTTTACTTGAATTATCTAGTTTTTCAGTTTGTTCATTTGCTTTAGCTAGTTGTTGCTCTTTTCGTTTTAGTTGTTTCTTAAAATCTTTATAACCATCCATATCTTTAACATTTATATCTTGATTTCTGCCTTTTTGCTTTGCTTTAAGCCTACTATCAACATCATAAAACTTATTATATGATTTAATACAAGCGTTTCTCATTTTGTCTTGTATTTCAGATAGTATTGTTTTAGTAAATAATTGTGATTTACCAACTTGTTTTTTCATACCTCTTTTATAATTATCTATTACTGGAACACCTATAACATGCATATGTGGAGATGTTTCATCAAAATGTATTGTAGCATTTGCTACTTTAAAGCTAGGAAGTATTTTATTCAAGTCTTGTATCTGCTCATTATATACATCTATCATTTTAT
>CALXVO010000143.1 GCA_944392065.1 uncultured Clostridia bacterium
AATTAAAAAAATGAGCGAAGCAGGGAGCTTAAGTCGGGACGAAGCGAAGTTTTTTAATTAGTACATCCCGTTTGCAGTACACGCTCTTTTAAAAAACATTATCTTGTAACCTATATAGTAATGTATTAAGCGATTAAATTATTTAAATAAGTATTTAAGAGGGATAAACTATCTTTTCAAATCTTTTTTTATAGTATCTGTTGCTATAGCACAAATAATAAAAAATGCCATAAAAAATAAGCTTGACTTCAAAATAGAAATGCCAAAATAAAAAAGATTAGGATTATGTATAGAAATATATGTACTTAAAAATAATGTAGATATCAAGCTTAATACAAAACAAAATTTTAATCCATTATTACATACATTGGAGATAGAAGAATCTATGTTTTTTAGTTTTGAAATAAATAATTTCATTAGCAAAATCTCCTTCCTTTCTAATTTAAGTATCACTTCAAGAATATTACAAAGTAGTATAAACCTTGTTTTTAGTACAAAAATATAAATAAACAGCAATCTTAAATTTATGTTAACATATAAGAATAAAAAAATCAAAGGTAATTTAATCCAATTTTTTTTATTGCTATGCTTATAGGAAAAGACAAAGAAATATAAAAAATTAAGAGCGAAATTAATTTACTAGCAAAATTAAGAAAGGCATTTCACAGGCCTAGCCTCTGGAGCAAGGCAAAATACACGCTACTTACTTCGCTCGGACGGCCCAAGGTAGCCTAACCTTGTTGTATAGGAAAAAACTGCTAGAAATACTGAAATATCAAAGAAAGAGCCGATTTTCCTATACAATAAAAAAGATTGTAAATCGTTCGACTTACAATCCCATGTGTAATAAAAAACTGTGCACAATTTTTTATTATTCCTTATGCATTTGCTGCATTTAATTTTTTAGCTAAATTAGATTTTTTTCTAGCTGCAGTATTTTTTACTATAACTCCTTTAGTACAAGCTTGATCTATTTTTCTTGTAGCTACTGAAAGTAGTTTTGTAGCTTCTTCTATATTGTTGTTAGCAATTGCTTCTTCAAATCTTTTTATAGCTGTCTTATATTCAGATTTAATCATGTTATTTCTCAATGTCTTTTTTTCAATAACACTAACTCTTTTTATAGCTGATTTTATATTTGGCATATTTTGCACCTCCCTTTAAGCTAAGTAAAATATAACGTATAATATTGTACCATGAAAATTGCTTTTTTGCAAGCGTTTAGCAAAAACTTTATAAAATGACTTGAAAAATTAAGAAATACAATATATAATAATAATACTTTAAAGCTAAGGAACAATAAATTGGAAGGAGAGAATGTTATGAATATAAAAATAACAAGCAAGGAATTAGAAGCAACAGAAGCAATCAAAGATTATATTGGAAAAAAAGCAGAAAGATTAGTAAAATATTTCGGAGAAGAATTTGATGTTTATGCAACAATCAAAACGGAAGGAAGTGACAAAGTTGCAGAGATAAGTATCAAAGCAGATACAGAAGATTTTAGAGCTGTTACAGCACATAGAGACTTATATGCTGCAATAGACAAAGATATAGACATATTAGAAGGTCAAATAAGAAAAATGAAAACAAAAAGAGATAAACAAAATATGACAGAATCAATAAGAATAAAAGAAGAAATTAGAGAAGAAGATAGAGAAGTAGCAGACGAAATTGTTAAAGTTTTATATTACGATATAAAACCAATGACACCAGAAGATGCGAAATTAAGACTTCAAGAACAACCTCAAAATAGATTTTTAGCATTTATTGATATTGATACGGGAAAAACAAATGTAATATATAGATTAAAAGATAATAAAAACTTTGGTCTAGTAGAGCCAGAGGGATAAGTGAATTTATAATTTATGGCTTTCTCTAAAATGTCGGAGCAACTATAAATAGTAACAAATAAAAAGCAACCTTTTTAAAAATAAATCTAAAAAGGTTGCTCTTTTACGTGATTTAGCAAGATATATAAGTATATAAAAATAATAAACTAATATTTATTGCTAAAATAAAGTCCTACGCAAAAACTATTTCATTTGGCTTTCAGCTTGTTGGATTAACTTTCTAACCATTTGTCCACCTATTCTTCCTGCATCTCTTGAAGATAAATCTCCATTATAACCTTGTTTTAAGTTAACACCAACTTCGCTAGCTACTTCATATTTGAATTTGTCAAGAGCTTCTCTAGCTTCTGGAACAACTTTTGTATTGCTGTTGTTTGAATATGCCATTATCATTCACCTCCTAGAATGTGATTATTTTTATATTTGTTTTTTGAAAAAGTAATAAGTACTCTTTCATTACATAGAATGTGCAATTATTAAAAAAATAAACTGGAAATTTTTGAGAAAAACTTGTTTTTATAAAATTAAATGATATAATGTAGGGACGATTAGTAGATAATAATAGAATAGAGAGGAAAAGTATGTACAAATTAGTAGCAATAGATTTAGATGGAACATTGCTAAACTCATATGGGCAAGTTTCTGAAAAAAATAAACAAGCAATAAGCCTGTTTATTTTAATCTTTGTTTATACCAAATTGAAAACATTTCAATAGATTCTTTTGGCATTTTTCTTTGTCTTTCATTTCTCATATCATCATCCATTTGTGCAAGTGTTAAATCATATCCTTGTGGAATAAAGATATACCAAAGATCACTCCATTTTACATCTGTATCTTTACCTAATTTTTCAAATGATATTATCCCTGGAATTTTACATTCGAAAAATTGTAAATAAGCACCATCATAATATGCTAAACACTCACCAAAATAACAGCTTCTATCTTCAACACCATCCATTAATTTTAAAATCCCATC
>CALXVO010000144.1 GCA_944392065.1 uncultured Clostridia bacterium
TCTTGGATTTGTAAAAAATTTGATATTGCTGAAGAAGACAATTTAGTTAGAGATTTTCAAAAGGAAACAAATACTTTTATAGATCCAGAAAAACAAATTAAACACGAAGAAAGAGAAAAAGAGTGGGATTTGGAAATGTAAAAAATAAATCATAAGCAATAAACTTATAAGGATATTTATTGCTTATGATACATATCTACTCTAGCAGGTAGTTTTTTAGCCATTTTTGCAGTTTCTTCATTAAAAAGTAACTCGGGTTTTATTTTAAAAGATTTAGCTATAAAATCTATATTTTTACAAGTTAAATTGGCGTTTCCAGTTTCAATAACACTAATATAAGCCATTTTAAATTTAGTTTTATTTGCATATTGCTCTTGAGTTAAATTATTTTGGTATCTATACCATTTTGTATTAAGTCCGACTAATTCCATTGAAGTCATAATGTCCTCCTTTGCTTACATTTATATAATATGAAAATTATCTATATATAAATTATAAAGATAAAACACGAATAATTTAATACCACTAAAAATTATTACTGCTAATAAAAGCAAAAAAATTTGACAATAATATAATAGCATGTTAAAATAAAAAATATAATTTAAGAGTTTACCTAGAATAGAAATATTTGAGCGGTAAAGGGTAATAAAATAGAAAGTTACTTACACTTATAAAGTGAGATGTTAAAGTCTTGCAAAGGAGTCTTAAATGGTTTCTTTGCAAGACTTTTTGGTTTTAAAGGAGGATTGTAATATGGAATTAAAAAAATATGATAGCGTAGAACAATTCGTAGATGAAAACATTAATCAATTATTAGAAAAAGAATGGCTTAACTGTTTGATGGTTGGAAATTGCTTTGATGGATTAAAGATGAAGGCTAATGACTGGCTATTAGCTAAAGTTTCAGAAAATAATAAAACAGAATTGATAATACTTTATAGAAAACCATGGAAACTATTATTATATTCACCTACAAATAATAAGGCTGACAAATTATTTGAATTTACAGCTAAAGAAATATATAAAATAGATCCAAATCTATTAGGAGTAAGTGCCGAAAAAGAAATAGCAAATAAATTTGCAAAGTACTATTGTGAAGTATCAAAGTTAAAAAATAGGACACATAAGTCTCTTAGAATATTGCTTCTAACAGAAGTGAAAAATGCAAAACTAAATGATAAAATAATTTTTAGAAAAGCAAGTATTAAAGACAAACCAGTACTTATTAAATTTATTAAAGATTTTTATAAAGAAGCAGTCGATGAAAAATACACAGATAAAGAAATAGAAGAAAAATTTAATTCTTATATGACAAAAGGGTACTATGTAATTGAAAATAAAGGAAAGGTAGTATGTCAAGCTGCATTTGCAAGAGATTTAAAAAAAGGAAAAAGCATAAGTAGTGTTTATACACCAAAAGAAGAAAGAGGTAAAGGGTATGCATATAATTTAGTTTATAGAATTTCTAAAAAAGCCTTAGACGAAGGTGCAGAATATTGTGTATTATATACAGATGACGAGAATCCTATAAGCAATCATATATATGAAAAAATAGGATATCGTAGAATGGTAAACTGTGAAGATATAGAATTTTATTAAGAAAAATTGTAAGTATTATTTTTTAAACTTTAAGGAGGTGATGCTATGACCCAGTGGTTTAGAATGAAAACAATAATCGATGGGTTCTTCTACGAAAATTCATATTTGATTCAAAAAATAAAAAAGGAAGGAATATAAATATGGATAATAGATTAGAAATTATAAAAAGAAAAGCAGTACAAATTTTTTCAGAGGAAGATTTGGATAGAAAAATAAATAGTGGTAAAAAATTAACGATAAAGCTTGGAGCAGACCCATCAAGACCAGACTTGCATATAGGTCATAGCGTGGTTTTAAGAGTATTAAAGCAATTTCAAGACATGGGACATGAAGTAGTATTTGTTGTAGGTGATTTTACAGGAATGATAGGAGACCCATCTGGTAAAAATAAAACGAGGCCAGCATTAACATTTGAACAAACTAGAAAATCTGCAGAAACCTATTTGGAACAGGCAACAAAAATACTAGACAAAAATAAAACAAGGATAGCATTCAATTCAGAATGGCTATCAAAAATGAATTTTGCAGATGTAATAAAGTTAACAAGTAAATATACAGTAGCAAGAATAATGGAGAGAGATGATTTCAAAAATAGATTTGAAAATAATTTACCTCTTTCTATGCATGAACTGTTGTATCCATTGATGCAAGGATATGATTCTGTAGAATTAAATGCAGATATAGAAATAGGTGGAACAGACCAAACATTTAATCTATTAGTAGGAAGAGAGCTACAAAAAGATTATGGACAAGAAAGTCAAGTTGTAATGACATTTCCATTATTAGTAGGACTAGATGGAAAAGAGAAAATGAGTAAATCATTAGACAATTATATAGGGCTTACAGATTCACCATTTGAAAAGTTTGAAAAAAGCATGAAAATACCAGATGGTGTCTTGAGACAATACTTTGAACTTGCAACTGATTTATCAACTGATGAAATTGATAAGATAATAAGTGGAGATATACGAGAAGCACATATGTTATTTGCGAAAGAATTACTAAAAATGTATGATGATGTTAATGAATTTGAAATCATTAAGGAAAGATATATGAATATCGCAAAAGGAGAAATACCAGATAATGTAGAAGAAGTGAAAATAGATAAAAAGGAAATTAATATATGTG
>CALXVO010000145.1 GCA_944392065.1 uncultured Clostridia bacterium
AATCGTTCTCTAGTTCATTTATTAAGATATATGCTTTATTAATTTCATTTATATTATTCATATTACTTACTTGATTATTAAGTATGCTAGAAAAATTCGCCTTAGCATTGCTTATATATTTTTTTACATTATCCCAGTTTTCTGTTTCTACATTTGAATAAGCATATAAAATATTAGATTTTACATTATATATATTGGATTTGCTACTATCATTAGCAAAATCGCTAACATATAGTGTGAGTAAATTGTATAAATCCGCCATATGTGTAAGAGTTGCACTTTTATCCTCATTATCTAAATCACTAACAATTTGGTCCAAAACACTATTAAACTTTAGTAAATTATCTTTATTTACATTTAAAGTAGTTAAATCTATTAGTACAATAGTCCAACTATCATACATATTTTCTATTTCGCTTTTTAAACCATTCCAATCCACAGTATTATTATCTCTAGAAAGTATATCGTTTTTTACTACTCTACTACTATTAATTGTGTTCTGATTACTACTTGAATTTTCTTGACTATTGTTAGAACCTGATTCATCTGATTGGTTGCTCTCGGAGTTTTCTTGACTAGCTTGACCTTGTTCTGAATTTGAAACACCAACTTCTTCATTTACAATCCTATAATTGGTATAAGTTATATTATTTAAGCCATTCATCATTGATACAATACTCGTTTCTAATAAATCTATTTCTGAAAGACATTTTTCATTTAGAGTTGCTACATCATTTGATTTATTATTCATAATATTTGAGTAAATAAAATAGCCTCCAACTGACAATACTATTATTATTAAAAGAATTATTATTGAAATAACATATTTTTTCATTTTTAATAAAGTTCCTTCCTAACAATTATTAAATCTGTTTTTTATATATTATTACCAAAAAATTTCCTTTTATTCTCTAGTATTTTTATTCCTTTATGACTCATACTAATTAATAATAAATTTATAATCAGATGTGTAATATTTTTTCTCTCTGACAGTTGTACATTTTATTTTCATGTGCCAAAGTACAACTGCCATATGAATACTATATAAAATAATTTTTTCAAAATAATAAGGTGGGTGCTTTAATGGATGCAATTGTAAGGCTATATAGCACAAAACGAAATGAAATCAATAAATTTTTAAATAGTTTTTTTAACGAATCAGATTCTCACATAAATTTATTTGAATGGGAAAAAAAGTACCAAAATCCTATAGAAATAACAGATATTATTGGTACTTTTATTGATAATAATGATAAATATTCAATTAACATGTGGATTAGTTTAGACCACGGATTATTTATTAATGTTACTGATAATAATGCGGATAAAATTATTAGATATATTTATGAAAGATACCCTTGGTAATTATTCGCATTTTTTGTCACGTGTCATAAGTAAAGTTACTGCCTCTCTTGGCTTTAGCCCATTATATAGCACATTATACACAGTATTTACAATAGGCATTTCTATATTATATTTTTTAGCGAGTTTATAGGCAACTTCTATATTATCTATACTTTCAATTGTCATTCCAACTTCTTTTTTTGTTTCTTCTATAGTTAAACCTCTTCCTATACATCTGCCCGCTCTTCTATTTCTACTATGTTCACTTAAGCATGTAACAATTAAATCTCCTAAACCTGATAACCCATAAAATGTATTATGATTTCCTCCAAGAGCAACACCTAGACGAGATATTTCTGTTAAACCTCTTGTAATTAATGCTGCAAAAGTATTATCTCCCATGTTCAATTCAGCCACTATTCCTGCACAAAAAGCTATAATATTCTTAAGTGCTCCTCCAAGTTCTGCACCCTTTACATCAGAACTTGTATATATTCTTAAATTCTCATTCATAAAGGTATCTTGGATTAGATATTGTACATCTAAGCTTTGTGATGCTATTACTATTGCAGTTGGAATTCCAAGCGACACTTCTTCTGCATGGCTAGGACCCGTAAATACTCCAATCTTAGCATTAGGAAGTTCCTCACGTACCACTTCATTTAAAGTATATAATGTAGAAGCTTCAAATCCTTTTGAACATAATATAATTGGCTGATTCTCTACATACATTTTGTATTTTTTTAAAGTGTCTCTTGTAAATTTCGAAGGCGTAACATGTAAAATCATGTCACTTCCTCTAACAGCTTCTTCTATATTTGTTGTACAAATTATATTCTCTGGCATCACTGCCATTGGTAAAAACTTGCATTTACGTTCATTATTTATTAAGTCTCTTTCTTCTTCTGAAAAAGACCATAATTTTACTTCATGTCCCATCTTTGCCGCATGTATAGCTAATGCTGATCCCCAGCTTCCACTCCCTATAATACATACTTTTTTCATAATACTTCCTCACTTTCCTATCTTTTCATTTTCTATTTTTTCATAGATTACTTTACACTATCTCTTATTCATACATTCATGCTAAAACTCATGTTTAAACACCAAAATTCGCATGAATATAGCAATTTTTCATGTGCCTACTTTACTATTTTGTACCTTTAAAACTAATTTTGTTTTCTGTTCCATTTAGTAATCTCTTTACATTTTCTCTATGATTAAATACTATTATTACCGCAAGTATTATACTGTATATCAGATAACTTCCTGGCACAATATAATTTTGTGGTATGAATAAAGTAAGTACTGGATATAGTATCGCCGCTGCAATTGAACCTACAGAAACCATTTGTGTGAGT
>CALXVO010000146.1 GCA_944392065.1 uncultured Clostridia bacterium
AAATCTTTCATGCTTAAGTTAATTCTTCCTTGATTGTCTATATCTGTTACTTTAACTGTAATTTCGTCTCCTACTGTAAGAACGTCTTCTACTTTATCAACTCTTTTGCTAGAAATTTTTGATATATGAAGTAGTCCTTCTTTTCCTCCACCTAAATCCACAAATGCTCCAAAAGGCATTATTTTAGTTACTATACCATCATATATTTCTCCTGCTTCTATTTCTTTTGCAATATCTTGTATCATTTTCATTGCTTTTTTACCACTCTCAGTATCACTTGAATATACGCAAACTCTTCCGTCTTCTTCTATATCTATTTTTACGCCAGTTTCATCAATTATTTTGTTTATCATTTTTCCGCCAGGACCTATTACATCTTTAATTTTGTCTACACTAATTTGTGATGTAATAATTCTAGGTGCATATTTAGATATGTCTGCACGTGGCTTGTCTATTACAGGAAGCATTATATTGTCTAAAATATAGTCTCTAGCAACCTTTGTTCTTTCAAATGCTTCTTTTATAATGTCATAGGTTAATCCATCTATTTTAATATCAACTTGTATTGCTGTAATACCATCTTTAGTACCACCTACTTTAAAGTCCATATCTCCAAAGAAATCTTCTATTCCTTGAATATCTGTAAGCATTATATATCTACTTGGGTCGTTTTTGTCTGTAACTAGACCTGTAGAAATACCTGCGACTGGCTTTTTAATTGGAACACCGGCATCCATTAAGGCTAGGGTGCTTCCACAAATACTTGCTTGTGATGTTGAACCATTTGAAGAAAGTACTTCTGATACAACTCTTATTGCATAAGGGAATTCATCCTCTGATGGAATTACTGGCACTAAAGCTTTTTCTGCTAAAGCACCATGACCAATTTCTCTTCTTCCTGGTCCTCTTGATGGTCTTGCTTCTCCTACTGAATATGATGGAAAATTATATTGATGCATATATCTTTTTTCTGTTTCTTCATCTATGCCATCAAGCATTTGTTCCTCGCTCTTCATTCCAAGTGTTACAACAGACATTACTTGAGTTTGTCCTCTTGTAAATAGCGCACTACCATGAGTTCTAGGAAGTACTCCAACTTCACAAGAAAGTGGTCTTATTTCATCTATTTTTCTTCCATCTGGACGTTTATGCTCTTCTAGTATCATCTCTCTTACACAAGCTTTTTCTAAATCATGTATACTATCTGCAATTTCCATTTTTCTTTCTTCTACGGCATCTTCGCCATATTTTTCTGCTACATATGTGTTAATATCTTCTGTTATTTTGTCTATATTGGCATCTCTTACTTCCTTATCTGTAGCTTGTACATCTTGATACATTCTATCTTTAAATTTTGCTACTATATCATCATAAAAATCTTTTTCTACTGCAAAGCTTTGATATTCGAATTTTGGTTTTCCAATTTCTGCTTTTATGCTAGATATAAAATTGCAAACGTTTTTAATTTCTTCATGTGCAGTTTTTATTGCTTCTAACATTTTCTCATTTGGTATTTCGTCTGCACCTGCTTCAATCATTGTAATTTTCTCAATAGTTCCTGCAACTGTTGCAGTTAATTTGCTTTTATTTCTTTGTTCTACTGTTGGGTTAATAACTATTTGGTCATCTACCCAACCTACTGCTACTGCAGCTGTTGGTCCATTAAATGGTATATCTGATATTTCTAGTGCTGCACTGGCACCAATCATTGCACATACTTCTGGACTATTATCTTGCTCTACAGATAATACAGTAGCTGTAACACATACATCATTTCTAAAGTCCTTTGGGAATAATGGTCTTAATGGTCTATCTATAGCTCTTGATGTAAGTATTGCTTTATCCGATGGTTTTCCCTCTCTTTTGGTAAAGCTTCCTGGTATTTTTCCTACTGCATATAGCTTTTCTTCATAGTCTACTGATAATGGGAAAAAGTCTATTCCCTCCTTTGGTTCTTTTGCAGCTGTAACATTTACCATTACTACAGTATCTCCATATTTTACAACTACACTTCCATTTGCTAATCCTGCAATTTTTCCTGTTTCGATTGTTAGTTCCCTTCCTGCTAAATTTGTACTATAACTTTTAAACATCTCTTTGTGTGCACGACTTTTTGTCGTACTACTCCTTTCCTTTATATATTTAATTATTAGCACAAAATTAGTTGTAACCTCTATAATATGCTGTCTGCATAAGAATCATAGTTCTATAGGTATTTTTTCTAAAGATAGCATATTATACAAGCTACCTACTAAATTTTTATGCTAATAATTATTTTTAACTAATTTTAAGAATATATACTAAATATGTATGCCAAATAAAATATTACCGTTATTGTTCAATGTAAAAAGATATTTAAGATTCGTTCCATTTTTCTGGAAGATATATATCTTTTTAACCTAGTGAAAAATAATAAATAGTCTTGTTCTTGTAAATGGACGTTTAGGCTAGAAAAGCCAAAACGCCCAATAAACAAATTTATTTTCTTAGTCCTAGTTTTTCAACTATATCTCTGTATCTTTGAACATCTTTTCTTGATAAGTAATTTAGTAAATTTCTTCTTGAACCAACCATTTTTAAAAGTCCTCTTCTTGAATGATTATCTTTTTTATGAACTTTTAAATGTTCTGTTAATTCATTAATTCTTTCTGTTAGAAGAGCTATTTGAACTTCTGGAGAACCAGTATCTTTTTC
>CALXVO010000147.1 GCA_944392065.1 uncultured Clostridia bacterium
GCTTCTCTGTTCTTTTCATATACATTCAGTGTTAATTCTTCTTTTTCTTCTTTTGCTTTATTTATCAATGCCGTTCCGATTCCTTTATTTTGATAATTGCTATTTACGAAAATACCTTCAATATAGTTCTCATTTATCCCTATAAAACCTTTAATTTTATCATTTTCTATATACACATATATTTCGGATTTTGGTAAAAGTTTTTTTACATATTCATAATTACTTTCCCAATATTCCTTTGGTATAAAGTTGTGTGCTTGTATATTTTCATTTTTCCAAATTTGCATAACGTCATCTATGTCAGAATTCTCAAATTTTCTAATCATATATTTCTCCCTATAAATTATTTCATCTCTTCCTCTAAAAGATTCACTATTTCGTCTAATTCTTCTTTGTGCTGTGTATGTCCGATGCCATAAAAAACAAAATTATCTCTTCTAATTAGAATAACATATTGTTCTTCATTGTCTATTACATATTTTTGATAATTTCTACTACTCTTAATAATATACTCTGGCTTTATATTGTTATCTGTCTCTTGATTTGCCCAATATTCCATATTTCTTTTAGCATCGTTATCATTCCCAAATTCGTATAAATAGCACCAAGTATGCCCATAATTTTTAGAAATTGTCGCTTGCTTCGTATCCTTACCATTATACACACTTTCCTGCAACTCTATTTCATATCCATTTTGTTCCAACACTTCTACATAATTATCCATTTGATTTTGTTTTAATATACTTAATACTACAGATAATATAACTGTTATAACAAGTAGACCAAACATTATTCTTCTTAATATTAACCACCCTTTAGTATTTGTTACTTTTTTCTTTTTTAGATTATTGCATACAAAATACAAATAATTTATCAGGTCTTCTTTTGTTCCGCCTTCTAAATTATTTTTATTTATTATAATGCCCATATTATACTCTAATTTTAGAACAAGTAGATTCTTTGTTTCTATAATTCCTATTATTTGACTAAATTCATAACTTGAAGTATCGCCTTTTTTTGAAGTAGATATGATTTTTTCTTTGCCAATTTTTATATTTGCTTCTACATCTTCATTGTTATTTAAGCTTTTATATCTCTTATATTGTAGCTTGTTTCGCCCTGTTACTTTGATTAAAAATGCAAATATAGCAAATATTACTCCAAATGTAATTACTGTTTCATAATTTCTATAAATAATGCATAAAATTAGCAAGACTAAAACTACAAATAAGGTTATCATACTTGATTTTCTTGTTGCTATATATCCATTAGAAAATTCCTTATATTTTTTGTAATCTAATGTGTATTTCGAACTAAATTCTTTTTGATTTTCATTATCCATTTTTATCCCCCTCTCATTTTATACCCTTATCTTAACAAAAAATGAGTAGTTTTCAATAACTACTCATCTAAAATACTACTATTTTATAATTTCTAATCTAAAAATTTTTCAACCACAAACAATTCATAAGGATTCCAATTTATGTATGAGCTTATACTTCTTATTCCTGGCATGCCTTGTATCGCTTCTACAACTTCCTGAATTTCTTTATTGGTATTTGCTTTTATTTCTAAATTTGCTAGCAAAGGATTATTCTCACTATTATTATATACGTCTAATACATTTGTATTCTCTCCAAGCCATGTTTTCACCTCTTCTAGCTCCTGCTCTTTTGATACATATGTAATCTCTATATTTTCCACATTTTGTGTTATTTTCTCCTCTATATTCTCTAATTGCTCATTTGTTATATCTTCCTCTAAATATACTACCATCGTAGAAGCTACTTCGTTATAGTTCTTAAAGACTAGTATGTTAAATATAATAATAATCAACAAAATTATTAAGCTTATAGAAATAATAATATTCTTTTTCGTTAATTTCTTTCTAACTCCTTTGAAAGCATCAATTTCCTTCTTCTGCTCTATTTCTCCGCTTTCTTGTCTTATTTCTTTTAATGCATTATTACAACTTTCACAATTTTTTAAATGTTCCTCTACAAATTCATTAGAAGTTTCGCTTAAAACTCCATCATTGTAACTAAACAGCAAATCTTTAACAATATCACATTCGTTTTTCATTTATCTAATTCCTCCTTTAATTTTTGCTTACCACGAAAAAATACAACTCGTGCCCAATTTGATGTTTTATTCATAATTTCAGCTATTTCACTATACTCAAAATTACCGAATATTCTTAAATACATCACATTTCTAGTATCCTCATCAAGATTTTGTAGCTTTTTGAATAACTCTATTTTATTTACTTTGTTGCAAAGATTATCTTCTATTGATTCTTCCATCACTAATGAATCTTGCAAAGTATCTAGTGATATTTCTTTGTTTCGCTTCTCTTTCTTTAGTTTTTTATACCATATATATTTACTAATCTGGCATAACCAACTTGATATTTTACACTCTCCTCTAAACTTTTTTATGTCTTTAATAGCTACTACAAATGTTTCTTGGACAATCTCTTCCGTTATATCTTCGTTGCCAGTTAAGCAGAATACATATTTATAAACTATGTCTCCATATTTGCTATATATTTCGTCCATATTCTGCATAACATTTCCTCCTTGTATAATATATTTAGGTTTTTAAAAGGTTACCCATAAACCTTTATATAACAATTAGTTCATGATATAATT
>CALXVO010000148.1 GCA_944392065.1 uncultured Clostridia bacterium
ACTAAACAATAGAAATAAATAAAAATTCATATAATAAAGGGAGCAATTATGATAATATTATTTTTTGCATTACTTCTAATTTTGTTAGTAATCATATATTATGAACTAAAAGTGGCAACTTTTAGGCTACCAAGAGATGTGTTCAGAAACTATAATTTTAAGCAAGAAAAATTTATGGGACCATTGTATAAAGAAATAACAGAAAAAATTGAAAAAGATGCAGAATTTATATTAATGGGAGATTCAGCAGGTGCAGGTCTATCACTTGCACTATACCAGCAAAATGGTGAATCGAACAATAGATTGCCAGATAAAACCATCTTAATCTCTCCATGGTTTGATGTGAGAATGGATAATCCAGATATAGATAAAATTAAAGATCCAATACTAAAAAAGCCATTATTAAAATTATCTGGTAAAAAATATGCAGGAGAAAATGGTTTAAAGAGTTACATGGTTAATCCTGTTTTAGGTCCAACAGACAAATTAAAAAATATATACATTTTATCAGGCACAAGAGATATGCTAAATCCAGATGCAAAAAAATTTGCTATTTCTAACAAAGAAAAGGTGAATTTTATAGAATATAAAGATGGAATACATAATTTTGTATTAATGAAACATAAAAAGAAAAATGTACATGCAAAAGAAGGATACGAAAAAGTAGCAGAGATTATACTAAATTAGGCACAATTGTGGGAACGCACTTATTCTGCGTGGACCTTTCCAAAATTATATAAAGATACTGTAAAGAAAAAAGTAGTATTTGGCGCAGAATAAGTGTATCCAAAATTGCGCAGGAAGGAGAGACACATGGCCAAGACAAATAATTGGAGAAGACTAGATAATTCGGCAAAAATATTTCCTATAGCTTCTAGTAAGAAGTATAGTAGTGTTTTTAGATTGTCTGCTGTACTAAAGGAAAAGATAGAACCTAAGATTTTAAAAGAAGCAGTAAATAGAGTGCTTAAAAACTTAAATTCTTTTAAAGTAAAATTAAAAAAAGGCGTTTTTTGGTATTATTTCGAGGAAAATAATAAAGAAATAATAATAGAAAGAGAAAAAGACTATCCTTGCAAATATATAGACCCAAAAACAAATAATGATTATTTGTTTAAAGTTACTTATTGGGAAAATAAAATAAATTTGGACATATTTCATTCTTTAACAGATGGAAATAGTGGAATTATTTTTCTAAGAGAAATAATATATACATATATTGAACTTGCACATCCAAATGATTTTAATACAAAACTAAGATTAGAAAGAAAACTATCTAATAATACAGAAGACGATTATTTAAAAAACTATGATAAAAAGTCCAAGGGCAAAAAAGGTGGAAAAAAGGCATATATATTAAAAGGAAAGCTACTACCATTAGCTGCGATAGGCGTAATACATGTAAATATAAATTTAAAAGAATTAAAAGAAAAAGCAAAAGAAAAGGAAGTAACAGTAACACAATATCTATCAGCAGTTATTATACATGCTATATATAATTCAAACTACAAAAAGTATAATGGAAAAAGGCCAATAAAATTGTGTATACCAGTGGATTTAAGAAAATACTTTAAATCTGAAACAGTAAGTAATTTTTTTAGTTATATAACAGTTCAAGCAGATATGAATACAAAAATGTTCCAAAACTTTGATGGCATACTTAAATTTGTAAAACAGAATTTTGAAAAAATGCTTACTAAGGAAGAAATAAGCAAAACTATGTCTGCCAATGTAAAGCTAGGAAACAATGCTTTTATAAAATCAATACCACTATTCTTAAAGCTAATAATTGTAAAACTAAGTTACATAGAAATTAGAAAGTATACAACTACAACATTTTCAAATATTGGAAGAATTGGTATTATAGGTGAATATCAAAAATATATAGATAAATTTTTGATGCTAATAGCACCAGAAACTGTAGAAAAAATAAAAGGTTCTGCATGTTCTTTTGAAAATAATTTAGTATTTACATTTACTTCAACACTAGAAAATACAGATGTAGAGCAAGAGTTTTGTAGAAAACTAAAAGAAGAAGGAATAGAAATATCTGTAGAAGGGAATGGTGTGCATGATTTTATATCCTAAAGTAAGAAATGTAAAAAAAGGAAATATTGCAGTAAGAATAATGCTTATTATATCTATAGTTATAGCTATAGCATGTATTATTATAAATTTATGTACTTCGACAAGATACTTATGGTGCTTGATTGTGGTAGTGGGAATTGTATATTCATGGATAACAGTCATGTACTCCCTACATAGAAATGTAAATATTGCATCAAATGTAATGATACAGTTTTTTGCAATTTCGGCATTAACTTTATGTGTAGACTATATTATAGGGTATGGAGGTTGGGCAATTAATTTAGCAATCCCAATAATTATAATGGTTGCAAATATAACTATACTAGTACTTACTATTGTAAGTGTACACAGATATTACAAATATGCAGTATATCAATTAATTATTTTTGTATTTAGTATGATACCACTAATAATATATTTTGCTTTTGATGAAATTATAACAAGACCAATTTTTACAATTATAGCTAGTTCAATAGCAATATTTACATTTGCTATATCTCTTATTTTATGTGGAGAAAATATTCTAGAAGAACTTAACAGGAGATTACA
>CALXVO010000149.1 GCA_944392065.1 uncultured Clostridia bacterium
TGGCAAACATAAAATGACCCAAGCAGCATTAGCAAGAGCTACTAGTATACGACCTGCTACTGTATCAAAGATGTACTATGAAGAATCTAAAAGATTAGATATTTCACAATTAAACCGAATTTGTAATGTTTTTAATTGTGAAATATCCGATTTACTTGAGTATATCCCAGATGATAAGCATAAGTCTCAGTAATATATATCGTTTACTCAAAATTAACTTGTAAGTTATATATATTATATAATAAATACTAGCGTATATGCTAGTATTTATTTTCTTATTGTTCTTATTTTATTGTGGTTTTTCTCTGCTTTTCTTCTGTTATCTCTTTATTTTGCATTTTTTTACCTTATTATTTTTCATATTCATCATATATAAGCTCAATGGCCTTTCCAAGTCCTACAATTCCCGCTACGTTTTCTGTACCCGCTCTTTTGTTGTTTTCTTGTTCTCCACCATCTTGCAATTTTTCGAAATTTATCCCTTCTTTTACATACAAGGCACCTATACCCTTTGGAGCATAAAATTTATGCCCTGATAATGAAAGCATATCTATATTCAATTTTTTTACATCTATTCTTACATTGCCAATTGCTTGAACTGCATCTGTATGAAATACTATATTTTTTTGTTTTGCTATCTTGCCAATTTCTTCTATTGGTTCAATAGTTCCAATCTCATTATTGGCAAACATTATTGATATTAGAATTGTATCAGGCGTAATAGAATTTATTAATTCTTGTAAATCTATTACTCCATTTTCATCTACATTTAAATAAGTTAATTTAAATCCATTTTTTTCTAAATTTTTGCATGTGTCTAGTACTGCATGATGTTCAATTTTGCTTGTTATAATGTGATTTCCCCTATTTTTGTTTGCATAAGCAAATCCTTTGATTGCTAAATTATCACTTTCACTACCACATGATGTAAAATACACCTCATCTACATCACAATTAATAGCCCTCGCTACTTGTTTTCTTGCTTGACTAATAGCTTTTTTGGAATTTCTTCCGAGAGAGTACATTACAGATGCATTACCATATTGAACTCCAAAATATGGTAACATTTCTTTTATCACTTCTTCTCTAACTGGCGTTGTAGCAGCATGATCAAAATATCTAATTTTCATAATAGCATTTATCCCTTTCTTTGTTTAGTTTAAATTACTTTTTATATTTCTTTACTATTAAAGCTTATACTCTATATATTATCCTTTGCATAAAAAAATTACATACATTTTATTATATGTAATTTTTTATTTATTATTACTTGTGTTATGTTCACTCCATCTAGAAACACGTATATTTTTATATGCCTCCAATACTTGAGAATATTTTCTATATTCCTCTTCCCAAATCATGTCCGGTATTTTATCAAAAGCATCAAAAACTTTTTCTGCCTCACTTAAAAATATTATTTGCTCTTGTGGCGACATTTGTTGACATCTATTCGAAAAAATATATAGTTTATCGAGCATTTGATTTGCTTGTATAAAGCTCCAAAAATCTTTTACTTTTATTCCTGCGAGTTTTAGCTGTAAAATTGAAAAAGCAACCAGTCCAAATATTATAAGTATTAGTATATATATTATTATCGCTAATTCCATATCTATTTTTCCTCTCTTGTAAATATATTTGTATTATATCATTTGCCTTTTATATATTCAAGCATTTTATACTTTTTAATTTTAATTTCACTGGTTGCTAAATAATAGTTACTATTCAGCGAAAATTTGTGGTATACGTCTTAGTAGTATGTATATTATTTTTAAGAGACTTAGGAGGAGCTTCTAATTTTGATGCTAAAGAATTATATAGATGTATGCAAATAATGAATGGGCAAAAATTAGATGGTACAGATATGAATGTGCTAATTAGAGAAAATGGGCGTGTTGATATATCTACAAGCATGAGTGTCACTGGATATGGTTCCAATGAGTTTTATATTATAACATATAAAACCATATCGGAATAATGTACCGTGAGTCGAGCAGACTCCAGTCAAACTGGAGTCTGTTTTAATATTATTTAAATCTATATGTTTTATATTTTCAAATGATTTATTGTTCTTATCTATCTCTTTCAATAATATCAATCATAATATTTTACTTATTTCAAGCACATTACAAAACATTTATTTGTAAAAGTCAATTAAATTTTTATATACATAGTATTTTTATAGGACTTTTACTCTGTCATAAGTCCTAACCCCATATGAGTTATGGCGTACCATCATAACTCGGGGACTCTGCGAGGCAATAAGATTTATTTAATTTTTACACAACAAAAAAAAATCAACCAGATTTTATTTTCTGATTGATTTTGTATCAATTCTATTCTATTAGTTCGAACAGAAACGTCATTGGTGCAGATGAGCAAATTATTTTTGCCACTTTTACCTTTAATATCAAGTGTTTTCAGATTTCACATTTCTGTCCCGACATTGTCGGGAATATATTTTTCTATCAAATTATTTACTACTATCTTATTCTTTTATCCTATTATTTTCAAGTATCTTTTCATACTTTTCATTCATCTTGTCCATATATTCTGTGTACTTATGCATTTGATTCTTCTGATGATAATCAAATATATCTCCGTAAATATTTATTGTAGTTT
>CALXVO010000150.1 GCA_944392065.1 uncultured Clostridia bacterium
TAAAACTGGTATATCTGCTGCATATGAATCAATTCGTGGCAGTTTACTAATTCTTGCATAATATCCTGCATGTTTTCCCTCTACACTATATGACCCTAAACATACATGAAAACTCTCGCCTTCTTCACTGATTAATGGCTTACTATTAAACTTTTTTTGGGCTAAGTATTTTTTAGGATGTTTTTTTACATCTGCCATAATCTTTCTATACTCATCTTCTTTACATGCTTCTTTTATAGATATCTTTTCTCCCACTCTGCCACACGCTGGCTTAAATATGTAATCATTTTTATGTTTTGCATTTTTGACCTCAATCGTCTCTGGAAGTAGCTGTCTCCAAGTAGATAGTCTAATACCTTGTTTTTCAAGCTGATCCCATACTAGTGGAAAACGCTTTGTTTGTGCAAATATTGCAATAGGATGATTACAAGATGGTGTTATAGTATCAAAATATCCTTCCCAATGTTTTGGCTTTATATCAATTAGCCACTCTAACGGTGTAAATCTAATAATTGCGTCAACTTTTCCTTCATTCCCATCAAGAATACTAAATGCCTCTTGGTTTTTAAATCGCAAATGGTCAGCAGCTGCATAGATAATACGAAACCCCAACTGTTTCAATTTATCTCCCAAAAATTGCATAACTTGTCTATCATCACTATATGATGTGCAATGGACTAGCACAATCGTTCCTTTGGCTTTTACTTTTTTGATAATCGCATTTGTCAAAATATCTCCAAAATTTTTATACCAATAACTTTTTTCATTTAACACATCAATAGCCATTTGTGGCATAATAGAACTCTCTGCAAAACCACCAGGGACATCACTATTCACTTCACTTACTGCCCACTTTCCCTCGATTGTTGGATGAAAATCGTATCTCATAAGGCGGATATGCTTATCTGGGTCATAATTTTTCATTTTCTTTAATTCTTTGTAAATTTTTTTAGGTAATGCTAATGGCTTTGCCAACTTCAAATTTTTATTTAACAAATCCTCTGCTTTTCTTGTCTCTTCATCAAGTTGTTCAGTTAGTCTTTCTAATTCTTTATGTTCCTCATCTGTAATAACAAGAGCCTGTTTGGCTATTGTATTACTATCAAAAAATTGTGGGTCCCATTTATATGCATCAAACATAAGGTCAATTCTATATTCATCATATTTGTCTTTTGGTATAGAAACTAATTTCATAAAAATCCTCTTTTCCCTATAATACTTTTTTATTGTATCATATACATGAAAAAAGTTCAAAAATTATATTCCCTCTTCAAATTGAAATCCAAAGGACAGTCTATATTATATTTTTCGCTATCCCAACACTTTACATACTCTAACTAAATCAGCTCCCATGGGACTATCGCTGATTTATTAAGAGTATGTAGCGTGTCGGTCCCCCCGAAACCCGCTCAAAATATAATATAGACTGTCCTTTGGCGGAATTTCAAATTAAAGAAAAAAGCCATCACTACTAACTTTTAAGTAACAACGACTTTTTTGTTATAACTTAACCCCTCTGTAAATAAGTGGGAAGTATTTCATAAATTATTTAATTACGAATGTGATTGGAGATGTTTTAGAATTTGTTGCATAATTTACTGAGGAACGTTCACGGTACTCACGCAGTGAGGGTCTGAGTGAAAGAGGCTCGGGTAAATTATGTTACAAATTCTTAAATATCGTATTGAACCGAGTAATAAATAATTTATGAATACTTCCCACTTATTACAGAGGGTTGAGTGGTAATCTTCTTGTTTTTTGACATTACATAATAACCTCAATATTATAAATTTTATTACTTCCATCCAACTTAATGCGATTTTCTACCTCTTCTCCATTTAATAGCACTTTATCCACACCAGTATTTTTTTGATTTTCATTCATTACTTTTATATTATAAATGCTATCTTTCCATTTGTATCTCATAACATATTCCTTCCAATCTTTTGGTATGCAAGGTGCAATTGTTAAATATCCTTTTTCAATTTTTAATCCTAAGATATATTGTATACCTGCATCATAATACCAACTACTTGAGCCAGTGTACCAAGTCCAGCCACCTCTTCCTGCTAAGTTTCCTGCTCCATAAATATCTGCTGCAATGACATATGGTTCTACTTTATATTTATTACATGCGTCTTCTGTTCTGGAATGTTCGATTGGATTTATCATTCTATATAATTCTAAAGCTTTGTCTCCAAATCCTAATAAGGCTTCTGCAATAATTGCCCAACAACTACTATGTGTATACTGTCCTCCATTTTCTCTAACGCCTGGTAAATATGCTTTAATATATCCTGGTTCTAGTTTTCCTTTTTCAAATGGTGGGTCTAATAGTTTGATAATTCCATTTTCCTTGTCTACCAAATGATTTTCTAAACTTTCCATTGAAATATATTTTTTGTCATTGTCTCCTGCATTTGATATAATACTCCAACTTTGTGCAATACTGTCAATCCTACATTCTTCATTTTCCATACTGCCTAATACATTTCCATCATCCATAAATGCTCTTTTATACCATCTGCCATCCCAACCATTTGTATTTAATGCTTTTTTTA
>CALXVO010000151.1 GCA_944392065.1 uncultured Clostridia bacterium
TCAGCACATAGTGTAGTTATTAAAGAAAAGCTATATTTATTCTTTAATGAACATGAGTATTTCTATATAGGTAATTTAGCAAATAAAATACCACTCTCAAAATTAAGAGATTTTATCAGTGGCAACTAATACTAGAAGTTTTCTTTTTATCAGCAAGTAATACAAGTAAATAATAAGATAAATTTTAAGTGTTAGTTAGCTATAAGCTTTCTAGCACTTTTATGTTTTTAAGGAGGTTTCAAATGTCAGAGTTATGGAGTCAATCATCAGAAGAAAAGAAAATTGCAGGTATTTATATTAGAGTAAGTACCGAAGATCAAGCACGAGAAGGATTTAGTTTAGGAGAACAAGAAGAAAAATTAAGACAATTATGCAAATATAAAGGATTTGAAGTATTTAAAGTTTATAAAGATGCAGGAATATCTGCAAAAGATATGAAAAATAGACCTCAATTCCAGCAAATGATTGAAGATATGAAAAATGGATTCATTAACTATATTGTAGCTTATAAATTAGATAGAGTTACTCGTTCAGTTCGTGATTTAGAAGTTTTAATTAGTACTCTTGAGAAATACCATTGCTATTTAATTTGTGATAGAGATGATGTAAATACTTCTACTGCAAATGGTCGTTTCTTTGTTAGAATGTTAACTGTACTTTCTCAACTAGAAATTGAAATAGTTAGTGAAAGAACAAAATTTGGTTTAAATGGTGCAATTAAAGCTGGTCATATACCTGGTAAATGCCCTCTTGGTTATTATAGAGCTCAAGATAAAACTTTAAAAATAGATAATGCAACTAAAGATATTGTTTTAAGAATATTTGAATTGTATTTAGAAGGTAAAAGCTATCAAACTATTGCCAATATTCTAAATCAAGAAAAAGTTTTATATCCACAAGTTAAAAAATGGATTGACTCTTCTGTTAATAGAATTATAAATAATAAAATATATATGGGCGATTATGAAAGATACAAATATGATAATGATAGAGAAACTGAAATTTATATGGATGTTGTACCTCCTATTATAACAAGAGCTATGTGGGAAGAAGTTCAAAATCAAAAGGAAACAAATCAAAGAGCGTATTGTCGAAACAGAGTTTATATATTCTTCCAAAAACTTGTATGCCCTACTTGTGGTCAAATAATGACTTGTAAAGGAACTGGTGGAAAGAAATCTAAATATATGTATTATTACTGTGATACTTGTAAATTGTATTATAACGAAGATGAAATAGAAAACTGCTTAATTGATTATATTTTAGATTTAGTAGAATACGATTATCATGTAAAAAAATATTTCTACCCTATACTTGCTGAAAAGAAAGATGATGAAAGTAAGAAAATTGATGAAGAAATAAAGAAACTTTTGCAACAGAAAGACAGACTAAAAAAAGCTTATATGAATGGTATTTTAGAGATGGAAGATTTCTCTGAAGATTATAAACTAATTGAAGAAAAGCTTTCTACACTAGAAAATAAAAGAATTGATGCATTAGATTTTGATAAAGAAAATTATAATCCACAACATCTAATGGCTGAAAGAGATATTGAAAGAGAAAAACTAACTGAACACGAAATGTATAAAGACGTTTTATTAAAACTTTGGACTATGAAAAGTAAAGATGAAAAGCAATCTTTTATTTCAAAATTTATTGATACTGCTACTTTAAAGAAAAATAAAGATGGTAGTTTTGAAATAGAAAAAGTAAATTTTAGAAGTAGCTTTATTGAACAGATAGACAAGCTATATGATAAAGGAATTGTTGATGTTCCAACTATGATAGAACGAGATGGAAAACTTGAAGATGCCAAAGTTAGTGTAAATATGAATAAAGAACAATTAGATGATTATATTGGAACATTGAAAAAAGAATTAGATATAAACTATATGGATTTAGGAGAATATTACTTCCACGATGATAAGATTGACGAAAATTATGATACTAAAACAGAAGTTGCAAAGATTAGAAACAGAGCTGTAGAATTTAAGATTAAGAAAAACCAAAAGATTATAAGATTTGTAGCAATAAAACAATTTAAAAACTTCTTGGCAAAACCAGAAGGAAAATTACGCTTGGGTGTTGTTACCCATATTACTTCGAAGAAAAAGCATAAATAATTGTTGCAGGAATACCACTTTTCTTTTCTCTGCAACAATCAAATTAACGTGGCTCGTTTAGTCTTTATCAAATAAAAATGAAAGTGGCGATAGTTAATTTATGCCTCGCAGAGCCCCCGAGTTATGATGGTATGTCATAACTCATAGGGGGTTAGGACTTATGGCAGAGCCAAAGTCCTATGCTACGAAGAAATTTCAAAGGAGGTGCTTTTATGGAACAGCAATTAGCTTATTCATTTCATTTAGGAAGTGATAAAAACAAAAGTAAATCAGCAAAAAAAGTTGCTAAAGGAAATGTATCTGGCACTACTTCTCTTTCAAATAATGCTATTCAAAACTCAAATGTTTTATCTAAAGTAAATAAGCATAATTTAAGAGATTATGATAATGAAAAAGATTTAATTAGAGTAATTCGTGGTACAAATGATATTGTAAA
>CALXVO010000152.1 GCA_944392065.1 uncultured Clostridia bacterium
GTAATCTTGTGTCATAATCATCAACTGCGTCTGTCCATCTTGTTTCTACATCATTTTTATACCATTCTTTATTTGCAACATTTGCGTAATATCTGTCTTTATCATACACGGTTCCTTTATAGTTTTGTACTGTATATGTTGTATCTCCCCATGTATATGTTAATGTATAGTCTCCTGGTATAAAGTCTGAGATTACGAAATCTCCATTATCATCTGTTGTAGCAGTATATGTTAATCCTGTTCCTGTGTTTTCCGTAAGTGTTACAGTTACACCTGATATGCCAGTTTCTCCTTCTTCGTAAGCACCGCTACCTTGTCTAATTTGTCCTGTCATTAATTCTCCTGAGGTAGAATCTAAGAATACTTTACCTGCTATTTCTCTTGCGTCTGCTACTTCTAATTTTAATGATGGGCTTGAATCTGTATCATCTTCATAAGTTGCTCTATCTCCTGGTGTTGCATTTCCTGGGTTAGAGTCTACGTCTACACCTGCATAAGCTCCTCCATTTTCATCAAAGGTTGAATATGAATTGATTTCTACAACATTCTCTAAGTTTTCTCCATCATTTAGTATATTTAATACAGCTTCTCTATTTAATTCAAATTGTACATAAATATCGCTTTGTGTTTGTGCTTCAAGTCTTGTATTTGTATAAATAACGGCTCTTGCATATTCATCATTGTATGCTTCTTGTGTATAGTCTATACTTCCTGTAATGATACCTTCTTGGTCAATTCCTGTACCAACAGCTACCATGGTGTATCGACTGTCAAAGTAATCTACGATACTATTGATTTGAGATGTTAATGTTGTTGCTTCATTTCTGACAGCAATTCGATATGTTACATATACTTTTAATTCTCTACTTGCGTCTTCTTCATTTACATATTCATAATCTGCTTTATAAATTGCTCTTGTATATGATTGACTATCATATTCACTACCAAATTTAACACCTACATTAAATCCATCTCCATATTCTCCTTGGTTTTGGAATCTTTGTTCATATTCATAGATGTGTTGATATCCATTAATAGCAAGTCGAACATTTTTCATATCTTTAATTAAAGCTAAATCTGGTTGTTCTCTTTCATATAGGCCTAAGTTGATATATGGAATTTCTTCTGTTCCTGTTTCAAAATGGTCTATGATACGATATCCTGTTTCATCTGTATTTGCGGTTATTGGATATTGTCCTACTGGTAAGCCTTCATTAATTAATGTTGATCTATGTTGTTCTGTGTCTTTCGTGTATTGTAGTTCATGTGCTACATTTCCATTTTCATCTAAGGCAACACCTGCTGTTTCTGAAGTTCCTTCTATTGTACTAAAGCTTCTATTAAATGCACTTCTTTCTTCAGCATTTTCTGCTGCTTTTGAGCCATTATCTACATCAATATGTGGTGTAACATTCGTATAGGTTAATCCATCATATTCAAATTCAATATAGTAATTTTCTAGTTCATCTATTCTAACATCTTCAAATAGATAATATCTTAAGATTCCATCATTTGTTTGAATCTCATGTGTTGTTGCTGTAAATTCTTCTCCATTGTCCTTTCTGACAACTTCTCCTGTTCTTCTATCAATTAATCTGACAATAACACCTTCTAATAGTTCATCCTCACTATCATTATCGTCATCATGATATAAATCATTTCTCAAAGATTCTTTTCCTGATTGTCTATCTAACCATACATATCCTGAAAGTTTTACATATACTTGTTCATTTTCGATGATAAAGTCTTCAGTTTTATCTACAACAACTGTATATTCAACACCTTCTGAAGCAATTTCATATCCATAGTTTGGATTTTTTGTTTCATAAGCTATATACGTTCCTACAACAAGATTTTCAATTAGAATTTCTCCATTTTCATCTGTTACAAATTCTGTTGCTTCACTTTCATCTACATATGAGATATTTCCATTTGCATCTTGATGTACATATTTTCCAGTTTCTTTATTTTGAATAATAAATCCTACACCTTGTAATGTGATTTCATGATTATCTTTGTTAACTTTAATGACTTTTAAGTTTCCAAACATATCAATATCATATTCAAAGTTTTCTTCAAATTCAAATGGAGTTGTATAATGTTTTCTTGCAATTAAATTTTGGTAGTTATATCCACTTTCTGATTCTAAGAACCAAATGGTTACACCTTTTACATCTACACTTCCTTTTGCTGTAATACTTGATATTCCGCTAATACCACTATCAATTGGTATAGAAATATAGAAATCTTTGTCAGAAGGGATTTCGCTAACACTTATTTGATTTTCTGTTGTTCCTGTATATGTACTAAAGGTTACCCCTTCTATTGGGTTTCCATCTTGGTCAAATACTTGTACTTCACTTAATGTTCCTGAAAAATACCATTTAAAAGGTCCTACTTTTATACTTGTTTCATCTGTTTTTACTGTAATGTTTTCTTTATTGGTTTCATCTGTAATACCTACTATGTTTTGTACTTCATCTGCATATGCAGAAGATTCTGAATCTAAGTATGAAGAATTTCCAGTAACTGTACTTGCAAATCCATCATATAATCCTGCATGATA
>CALXVO010000153.1 GCA_944392065.1 uncultured Clostridia bacterium
GACTTTGAAAAAATTGAACTTGATACATCTGTAGAAAAACCAAAAGTAGGTATCGTTGGTGAAGTATTAATAAAATATCACCCATTTGGAAATAACTTTATTGCAAATAAATTAGAAGAAGAAGGTGCTGAAGTAATATTACCAGACTTTATGGGATTTATTAAATTTATTGCAACTCATAAAATTACATTTAATCAATTAATAAAAACAGACAAAATGAAAGCAAAATTATTTAAAACTGCAATAAAACTAATAGATATATTAGAAAAAGATTCTTACATAGCATTATCAAATTCTAAAAAAGGATATTTGCTACCAGCCGACATATGGGAATTAGAAGATAAAGTAAAAGATATTTTATCAATAGGAAATCAAACTGGTGAAGGATGGTTCTTAACAGCTGAAATGATTGAATACATAGAAAATGGAATACCAAATATAGCTTGTGTGCAACCTTTTGCATGCTTACCAAATCACGTTGTTGGAAAAGGTGTAATAAAAACAATTAGAAGTAAATTCCCTGAAGCAAATATTTCAGCAATAGATTATGATCCAGGTGCTAGTGAATCAAATCAAACAAATAGAATAAAATTGCTTATGACTGTTGCTAAAGATAATTTGAAAAAGAAGCAACAAGAAAGAAAGGCAGTAGAAAAAGAAAATAAATCTGAGAAAACAAAAGAAAATAAATCAGAAAAAATAAATAAATAAAATTATTGAGATTATCATAAAAGTTGTGTAAATCGGGAGACTATCGTAAAAGTTGTGTAAATCGGATTTCCTTCCGATTGATAACTTGAAAAAATTTAATGTTTTTATAACTAAATTTATTTTAATAATATTTTTCTAAAAAATCAACCTTTAGAAAAAGTTGTGTAAATTTAATAGAGCTTAAGAACTTTTCTTCTTAAGCCTATTATTTTTAGGCTTTAATATTATTTTGCTGGTACAAAAAAGTTGTACAAATAAAAACTCCGCACCCCAATATAAATTATCTATAAGGAATTTTTTACACAACTTTTTCTATACTCTCTTTTATATCATTATATTGCATTATTTATTTAATTTATTCGAAAGATATTTTTATTATCATTCACTTTTTTATTTGGCTCTTTATTTTTGATTTTAAGGCCTTTTATTTTTTTATTAATATAATTTATTATCTAATTTTTATGTTGCAAATATAGTTTTTTTATTATTTAATTATTTATTTCCATTATTTATTTTATTTTTATTATAATTATTATTTATTTTATATTTACAATTTAATTATTTTATAATTATTATTTATCTATTTCTTTATTTTATTATTTTTCTATAATTATTATAGAATTATTTTTTGTCTTATTATTTTTTTAATTTATTATTTATTTTATAATTATTATTTATTTGTTTTTTATTTTATTATTTTTCTATAATTATTATAGAATTATTTTTTTGTCTTGTTATTTTTAATTTATTATTTATTTTATTTCTTTAATTTTTAATTATTATTGTTTTTTATTAATTTAATTAATATAATTAATCTTATAATTATTTATTATTACAAAATAGTTTAAATTTCTTTTCTTTTTATTTCTTTCTTAAACATATTTTTATACATCAAAAATCAAACTGTTCTTTTTCGGTGTCGTGTCTTTTTGACAAATAGGCTCATTTCTAAAATATATTTCCTTTTAACAAATATAACAATTTATATTAGAAGTAGAATTTTGATTCATTTGCATCATTTTATGTATACTATTTTTCAAGATTCTCTACTTTATCCAGAGAATTGTTAAACTTAAGTGTTCCGTTATCTCTCATCTATTATTTTTTAAGTTTTTAAGAGTTTCCTGAAATTCCATTAATTAATATTAGTTTACATTTCATTATTTTTCGATTTTCAAAATTTTACATTTTACATTTCTGTTAATTACATAAATATTTTTTTGTTGTCTCTTTGACAATTTGGTTGTTATTATTTTACATTTTTTCTTTTAAAAAATTTCAGGCCTAGTCCTAAATTTTTCCATCAACTATATCCTTAGCTTTTATTTCTTTTTATTTAATCTATTATTCAATTTTTATTTATTATCTTATTTATTTTATTATTTTATTATTTAATTAATTATTATTTAATTATTTTTTATTATTTTATTATTTTTCTATTTTTTATTAGCTATTTTATTTTTTATCTTTTTCTATTTTCGATTTTAAGCTTTTTTTATTTTTTATTAATATAAATTATTATTTAATTTTTTATATCTTAAAATATAAATTTATTTTTTATTCAATTAATATTTGATTTAAAAAATAATTTATTAAAAAATAATCATTTTATAATATTATTTATAATAAGTTATATCTATATTATTATTTTTCATATATAAAAATCCTTTTTGCTTTTATATATGAAAAAAAATAATTAAATTAATTTTTTTATCCTTTTTTAATTATTTTTTATTATTTTAATTAATATTTTATTTTCTATTTATTATTTATTTTTTTATATTTTATTTTTTTATATTTTATTTTTTATTTTTTATATTTTATTTTTTTAATTAAATAATT
>CALXVO010000154.1 GCA_944392065.1 uncultured Clostridia bacterium
ATTTCTCATTTGTAAAAATTTTACACTAGTTGCTTTTTTAATATAGCCCTAACTCTGTTAAACAACTAAAATATAGTGCTTTTTCTTTTTTTAAAATAACTATATTTTTTTGCTTTAATTCCATGCAACTTAATTTTTTTATGTTGTTTCAGATTTAATAAAATGTTATAAAAAAACCGCTCAAGCTTAAGTTTCCTTAAGCGTTGAGCGGTTTTAGTATATAGCAATGTTAATTTTTCAATATATGATTGTAAGCTTTATTTTTACTAATTATCACATTACTATTTAAATTACCATAACAAGTATGCTGTTTTTACTAAGCTCTTTTATAATACAAACTTCTTAATTAGCATTATTCCTCCTGCAAGTATTATAAGCACTGCTGTAATAACTCCTACATAATGTTCTCCAATACCTGTTACTATTGAAAGTACTACTTCAGCATCGTCAATGTCATCTTCTCCTTTTTCAAAGTTGTCTGGAGTAGAATCTATGTCATCATCACTATCTTCTGATATTTCTGCCCAGTTTGTTTTTACACCGAGGTTGTTATGTCCGTTAATCCATCTAAATGTTATTTCAATTACTGTGCTATCACCTGGCTCTAATAATGTTTCTGATAATTGAGTAGTTGTTACTGTTTGACCATCATCAGATAGTATCCATCCTTCGTTATCTTCTTCTACGAATTCTAAGCCTTCTGGTATATAGTCTTTTATTTCATATGCATATCCTGCTTTATTTCCTTCGTTTGTGATACGAATTTGATAAGTAAATTTAATTACAGCATCATTTATTTTATGGTTTCCAAGTTCAATTTTTACTGGTGGTTCTGGTACTACGTCAAAGTCGTGTCCAGTTTCTTCTACTGTTGTTTCTCCATCTAATGTCATTGTTACTTTTGATATTATTTTCTTTAATGCCAAGTCAAAGTAAGTTACCTTTACTTTTTCTATATCAATATCATCTTCTCCATCTTCATTATTGTCCGGCGTAGAGTCAATATCTTCTACAGGTTCTCCGTTTTCATTGCTATCCTCTGATACTTCTGCTGTATTTATCAAGATTCTATCCGATGTATTTGGTTCTGTTACCATAAATGCTATTTGTAAATCTCTATAATCTGGTTGTGTCATAGTATTTGAGTCAAAGCCATCAATTAGATTATCTCTTCCTGTTGCATCCTCTTGTGCTTTGGATAAATAATCGGTTCTAATGCTTACCGCTTCTTCCACATTTTCTGTAACGTTTCCATTTGAATCATACATTACCCATCTAAATTCTGTATTAATACTATTGTCTGGTAAGAATTCTAGTCCTTCTGGTAAATCATCCTTTACCTCTTCTGCATATCCTGCTTGTGTACCTTCATTATATACTCTTAATGTATATATTACTATATCTCCACTTGCAACTTCTACTGGATCTTTTGGATGTGTATAGGTGTAATCTCCATTATTGTTGTTAAAGATTGGTACTCTATTTGTTATTTCTTGGTCATTTACACCTGTAATGAATTTTCGTAATGCTAAATCAAAGTATTTTACTTTTACTTTTTCAATATCAATATCATCTTCCCCATCCTCATCATTATCTGGTGTTGAGTCCACATCTTCTACTGGATCTCCATTTTCATTGCTATCTTCTGAGATTTCTGCTGTATTAATAATAATTCTATCCGATGTATTTGGCATCGTAACTCTAAATGCTATTCTTACTTCTTTGTAATCTGGTTCTTCCATAGTCTCTGGGTCAAAGCCTGCAATTAGATTGTCTCTTCCAGTCTCTTCTTCCTGTGCCTTTGATAAGTAATCAGTTCTTATTGTTACTGCTTCTGCTACATTTTCTGTTACTTCTCCATTTGCATTATACATTACCCATCTGTAATTTATGTTTGTAGTATTATCTGGTAAAAATTCTAGCCCTTCTGGTATATCATCTTTTATCTCTTCTGCGTATCCTGCAATATCTCCTTCGTTATATACTCTTAATGTATATATTACAGTATCTCCTGTTGCTACTTCTACAGGTTCTTTTGTATGTGTATATACATATTCTCCATCTACAATGCTAAATACTGGCTCTCTATTGGTTACTACGTTGTCATTTACTCCTGTAATAAATTTTCTTAAACTCAAATCGAATTTCTGAATTATTACTTTTTCAAAGTCATCATCATCTTGCTGTCCTTGGATGTATTGATCTCCTCTATTTATCTCTTCATCTTTATAATTTGGTAGTGTTTCGTCCGATGGTAGTGTAACATTATCTTTTATAGAGTCTCTATCTGTTATATCTTGTCCTTCTGAATCTCTATAATCAGTAATTTCTGCTATATTGGTCAATTTTTCTTCTGCTACTGCAGTATTTTTAACCCTACATTTAATTTGTACATCTATGTAGTCTAGTTCCGCTCCATCAAATGCTTTTAATATTACTTTATCTGCTCCTTCTTTTCTGTTTTCGTATATAGTATCTCTACTTGCAGAATACTGTGTATCTGGAGATGTAATATCTGTTGTTACTGTTCTTCCATCCTCTCCTACTCTCCAGCCATAAGAAGCATTAAATTCATCATTTATAAATTCTAGGTTTGATGGCAAGTAATCTGTTATTTCATATACATAACCATCTATTTGTCCCTCATTATACACTCTTATAGTATAAATAACTTCGTCTCCTATTGCTATTTGAAGAGGATTTTTTGGATGATTATATATTGCTGTAGTAATTGAACTTCCTGAAGTAAGTGGAGTTGTATCTACTACTGGTGCTCTTAAGTAATTACCATCATCATCTTTTAGTTCAGTATCATTTACCTGTATAATAAATTTTCTTAAGGATAAATCAAAATATTTTCCAAGTATAACTAACTCTTCAAAATCGTCATCATCTTCATATCCCCAGCCTTGTTCTGATGTTCCTGGATTGTAGTCATTATCATAATAATCTGTTACATTATCTGGTATTGAATCTATATCTGTTATATTTTCTCCTTCAGAATTTGTTGCTCCTGTTATTTCTGCTATGTTTTTCAAGTTGGTGTTTTCATCACTTACCGATGCTGTTACTACACATTCTATTTGTACGTCAATGTAATCTAGTGTATTTCCGTCAAAGGCTTCTAATATTACTTTATCTGATCCTGCTTTTCTATCTGCATATATTGTACTTTGGTTAGTATTTGCTGTGTCTGGTGAAGTAATATCTGTTGTTATTTCTCCATTTGCTCCTTCTACCCAGCCATATTGTGTATTTATTGTGCTATTCTCCTTTAATGTTAGTCCATTTGGTAAGTAGTCTGTTATTTCTGTAACATAACCATCAATATTTCCTTCGTTATATACCCTTATAGTATATAGTACTGTATCTCCTATATTTACTATTAGTGGTGTTTTTGAATGTATTTTTCCTGCCGTTGTTTTGTTTCCGCCAGCTAATGCTTGTTTTTCTTCATCACTTATTTCTGGTATTCTATTTTCTGGAGTTGTTACTGCCTCTCCATTCGCTGATGTTATGGAAGATATGAATTTTCTTAATGCTAAATCAAATATCTCTTCTGGTGGTCTTATGTTTGTAACACTATCTTCATATGTTTCTTTTGTTCTTTCTACTATTGCTACTGGTTGGTCTGCTGTATCTGCTCCTTCTACTGACCAATAAGTGACTGTTGTGTTAAAATAGCTTCCGTTTATTGTTAAGGTAACTGTATCTATATTTGTTGTATTTGATACTACTATGTAAAATTCATTTCCTATTGTGTCTTCTAAACTATTATATGTTGTAGTACCATCTGCGTTTTGATATCTTATTACATTAATTGGACTTCCACTTTCATCTGTAAAGCTTCCATTTAATGTAACATTAGAATTTTTTGTTCCTTCTATTTTAAATGGTCCTACTATATAGTTATTTCCTGACTCT
>CALXVO010000155.1 GCA_944392065.1 uncultured Clostridia bacterium
TTAGTTGCAGTTATATTCCAATTGCAAAGTTTACAACAGTTTGGCGGAGTCTCTGCAACGCACTTAGATTGGACAATGGTTCCATATGTTAGAAAGAGTTTTATTAAACATTTCAAAGATGGATGTAAATATATTTTAAATATTGATATATCAAAATATGACGGAATGTATGATGAGAATATGTCAATAGAAGATGATTTTTATAAATCATTTGATAATGCTTATAAATATGCCATTGAGCAAACTGAAAAAGAAGTATATCAAGCTGTCGAAGGAATGTATCACAATCTTAATACATTACAGTCAAGGTCTGGAAACCAATTACCATTTACTTCTGTAAACTATGGTACGTGTACAAAACCAGAAGGAAGAATGGTAACAAAAGCATTACTTGAAGTATCTATTGATGGAATTGGAAAATTACATAAGACAAGTATTTTTCCATGTGGAATTTTCCAAATGATGAAAAGTGTAAACAGAAAACCAGGTGATCCAAATTATGATTTATATCAATTAGCATTAAAATCCACTGCTCAAAGATTATATCCAAACTATGCTAATGTAGATTGGTCTGGAAATGAAGGATATGACAGAAACGATCCTAGAACGTACTTTAGTACCATGGGTAAGTGTAAGCTACAGCTCATGTAAAATCTTTTGAACCGTGCTAACGGGTGTGGCTATAATGGCTGCTAACGGATAGGTCTTTAATAAAGATGAGTCCGTGCTAAGTAATTAAGAATAGTAAATAAATATTCTGAGGTGATATGAATGTTTATTTATAAAATAACTAATAAAATTAATAATAAAGTATATATTGGTCAAACAGTAAGACCAATAACTGACCGTTTTAAAAGACACATAAATGATGCAATTAATAATAATTTAGACACTCATTTCGCTAGAGCAATACGTAAATATGGAGCAGAAAATTTTAGTGTTGAATTAATTGATACTGCAATAAATCAAGATGAATTAAACCAAAAAGAACAATATTGGATTCAATATTATGACAGTGTACATTTGGGATATAATGAAACAGATGCAATTTATAAATGTGGTGGAAATACATATTTGTCAAAGACAGATGATGAGTTAAATGAAATTGGAAGAAAAATAAGTAGTTCAAAAATTGGTAATTTGAATCCAAAAGCAAGAAAATTAAAATGTAAAAATATAGCGACAGAAGAAGAAATTCATTTTGAAACATTTAGAGATTGTAAAGATTATTTTCAAGAAAGCAATCATAATTTTGCAGTACGAAGATGTAAACGTACAGTAAGAAGTTTATATAAAAATGTATGGATGTTTGCTTATGAAGAAGATGATTATGTTGAGTATAATCAAAATAAAAGAACAAGAACACATATTAAAGTATTAGATTTGGAAACAAATGAAGAAAAGTTTTTTAAAACGTATTCTGAAGCGGAAAGATATTATGGATTAAATAATAGAGAACTTAGCAAGATAACTCATATAAAAGGCGAAGAGTTTATTATAAGGAACAAATACAAAATTACTATTCTTAATTAAAAGTGTATCGACTATTCCTGATGAGTGTATGGAAGTAGGGACAGAGATAAGCACTGTCTACATTTTAGGAAACGAAGTGTATGAGAACCGAAGCGGAAGACTATCGAAAGATAGAAGATATAGTCAGTGCCCATGGTGACATGGGATAACATGTGTAGAACGGCAAATGGTTGGGATATTAATGGTTTTGGACAATTAAAAGATGGAAGAGGAAATATCTGTCCTGTAACTATTATTATGCCTACATTAGCTATGGAAGCCAAAGAAGATATCGAAAATGGATGCAATGAAGATATTATAGAAGTATTTATGAAAATCCTTGATAAAAAAATTCATGAAGCAAAAGATATGTTGCTTGAAAGATTTGAATGGATTTGCAATCAATCTGCTGATTCTGCTAAATTTATGTATGAGAACGGAGTAATGGAAGGATATGTTCCAGAAGAAGGGATTCGTTCTGCATTAAAGCATGGAACAATTGTCATTGGACAATTAGGATTAGCAGAAACACTTCAGATTTTAATTGGTTGTAATCATACAACGGATAAAGGTATGGAATTAGCAAAAAGAATTGAACAATTATTTAAAGATAGATGTGCTGAATTTAAACAGCAATATAAATTGAATTTTGGAGTGTATTATACACCTGCTGAAAATTTATGTTTTACAGCAATGACTAAATTTAAAGAAAAATACGGTGTAATTCCAAAAGTTTCAGATAGAAAATTCTTTACAAATTCTATGCATGTACCTGTATGGGAAGAAATGACTCCTTTTGAAAAGATTGATATTGAATCACAACTTACTGGATATAGTTCTGCTGGTTGTATTACATATGTCGAACTAAAGAGTTCAGTAAAAAATAATCTTGAAGCATTAGAACAAATTGTTAATTATGCAATGGATAAAGATATTCCTTATTTTGCAATTAATGTTCCAAATGATATGTGTGTCAAATGTGGTTACACAGACGAAATTGGGAACAATTGTCCAATTTGTCAAGGTGATGAAATTCGTAGATTAAGAAGAGTAACAGGATATTTAACAGGTGATTACACTACCGCATTTAATGATGGCAAGCAGCAAGAAGTTGAAATGCGAGTAAAACATGCGAGGTAATTATTATGAAATATGCTAATATACATCAATTTAGCATCTCTGACGGAGTGGGAATACGTGTTTCCCTCTTCGTTCAGGGCTGTGACCTTATGTGCCATGGATGCTTCAATCAAGAAACATGGGATTGGAATGGTGGAAAAACTTTTACAAAAAAAGACATGAATTTTCTAATGGACTTGTGTGAAAAACCATATATTAGAGGCTTGTCTTTGCTTGGAGGAGAACCATTACATCCTAATAATATTGAAACAGTAACACAAATAGCTAAAACATTTAAAGAATTATATCCACAAAAAGATATATGGCTTTGGACAGGATACACATTTGAAGATTATGTTAAAGATAAAGAAATTACAAAATATGCAGATGTAATTGTAGATGGACGTTTTGAAGAGGATAAAAAAGATCTTTCTCTAAAATTCAGAGGTTCAAGCAATCAACGTATCTGGAAAAAGAACGAAAATAATGAATGGGAAATTGAAGAATAATTGATGAACTTAAAATTATATTTCATTAAAGATAATAATTTTTATAAATCAATAGTAAGCGGTATATGCGTCTCTTTGGGATGCATATGCTACTTATCATTAGAAAACAAAATAGTTGGAGCATTTCTATTTTCAGT
>CALXVO010000156.1 GCA_944392065.1 uncultured Clostridia bacterium
TTAGCTAATAGTTGGGATAGGAGTGTGACATATCAATTAGGAAAAGCATTAGGACAAGAAGCAAAAACAGAAGGAATAAATATAGTATTAGGACCAGCTATCAATATAAAGAGGACACCACTATGTGGAAGAAACTTTGAGTATTTTTCAGAAGATCCATATTTAACCGGAATTTTAGGAAGTGAATATGTAAAAGGACTACAAGAACAAAATGTAGGTGCTTGTGTAAAACACTTTGCAGTAAACAATCAAGAAAATAGAAGAAGAACAATTGATGTAGTAATAGACGAAAGAAATTTAAGAGAAATATATTTAAAAGCATTTGAAATAATTATAGAAAAGTCAAAGCCATGGTCTATTATGAGTGCATATAATAAAGTGAATGGAGAATATTGTAGTGAGAATACACACTTGTTAGAAGAAATATTAAGGAAAGAATGGAATTACAAAGGAATTGTTATTTCAGACTGGGGAGCAGAAAATAATAGAGTAAAAGGAATAGAAAATGATCACGAGCTTGAAATGCCCGGTGGAAGAGAAAATGGTGTAGAAGAAATAATAGAGGCTGTCAAAACTGGAAGAATTTCTGAAATAAAATTAAACAATATTGTAGACAGAATTATAACTATAGCTATGAGAGGGGAAAAAAATAATAATAGTGAGAGATATGATAAAGAAGAACATCATAATATTGCAGAAAAAGTTGCTGAAGAGTCTATTGTTTTATTAAAGAATGAGGAACATATATTACCTATCTATAATAAAAAGATTGCATTAATAGGCGATATGGCAAAATATCCAAGATATCAAGGTGCAGGGAGTTCAACTATAAATCCATATAAAATAGAAAACGCTTATGATAATTTTAAAGAGAATAATATAATACTTGATTATGCAAAAGGATATGAGAGGATAAAATCAGAAAATGATGAGGAACTTATAAAAGAGGCAATAAATATCGCTAAGAAAAATGAGATTGTAGTTTTATTTATAGGATTGACAGAAAACTTTGAATCTGAAGGAGTCGATAGAGAAAATCTTAATATTCCTGAAAATCAAATTAAGTTAATTGAGGAAATATATAAAGTGAATAAAAACATCGTAGTAGTTTTATCAAATGGTGCTCCGATTGTTATGCCATGGAAAGACAAAGTAAAAGCAATAATAACAGGATATCTTGGAGGAGAAGCTGGAGCTAGGGCAATGGTAAATTGTATATTAGGAAAGGTAAACCCAAGTGGAAAACTAGCCGAGACATATCCAGAGAAAATAGAAGATACACCATGTTATAAAAATTATCCTGGAACTGAGCTAACTGTCGAATATCAAGAATCTATATATGTTGGCTATAGATTTTACGATACTAATAATGTAAATGTACTTTTTCCTTTTGGATATGGACTAAGTTATACAGAATTTGAATATTCTAATCTAAAAGTTAATAAAAAAGAGAATGAAATAGAAATATTATTTAAAATAAAAAATATAGGAAATATGAAAGGTAAAGAAATTGCTCAAATATATATATCACAAGAAAATTCATGTATATTTAAACCTAAAAAAGAATTAAAAGAATTTGAAAAAGTAGAATTAGATGTAGGTGAAGAAAAAGAAATAAAAATAATATTAAGCAAAAAAGCTTTTGAATATTATAATCCTGAAACATCTAGCTGGAGTGTAGAACAAGGAAAATATAAAATATTAATAGGAAAGTCAAGTAAAGACATTGTATTAGAAAAAGAAATTTTTATAAATTCAAATGATAAAAACATAGAAAAACAATATTCTAAAAAATATTATATAGGTAATATTAATGAAATAACAGATAGCGAATTCGAAGAATTATTAGGAAGAAAAATACCTAACAGGAACCTTATATTAGCACAAATAAATGAAGAGAATACATTGGAGCAAATAAAAGAAACCAAAATAGGAAAATATATTTATGAGAATCAAATGAAAAAAATGAAAAAGCTTTTAGAAGAGCAGAATGTAAATAAAGCTACTAAGGTAATGATGGACTTACAAAAGCCACTAAAAAAATTCTATGAAAAGAAAAGTAGCAAAATAACAAAAAAGATGGTAGATGAATTAATAGAAATAGCAAAAAAAGATTATGATTTTAAAGACAATAACTTTGTAAATGAATATTTGAAATATTGATAAAAGAAAAAAGGATAAATTAAAAGGATAGAACAATATTAAGTTATAAGTGAGATTGGAGGAATTTTACATATGATAGAAAGACTAGATATATATGACAATGAAAAAAAAGAAAACGGGAAAAATAATTGAAAGAAAAGAAGGGTTAAGGCTTGGTGAGGAAGAGTACATTTTAGCAGTACAGTGTTGGATTATAAACAAAAAAAGAGAAATTCTATTAACTCAAAGAAAATTTGACAAAGGATATGGTGGAATGTGGGAACCAACGGGAGGATTAGTAATAAGTGGAGAGAACAGTATTCAAGGAGTGAAAAGAGAATTACAAGAAGAAATTGGTCTTAATATTTCAAAAGAAGATCTTTTCTTAGTAAAAGAGAAAATAGAAAAAGATGAAAATTGTAACACTTTTAGAGATGTTTATATTGTAAAAAAAGATATTAAGTTAAATGAATTAAATTTTAATGATGGAGAAGTAATAAATGCACAATATGTTACTGTTGAAAAGTTATCACATATGATAGATCAAGGAGAAAGTTTTGAATGGCTAAGGTATTTTGTAGATTTATATAAAACAATTAGTTAATATAAAAATGATTAGATTGTCGAGTAATAGATTATTCTTATACCTATTAACAAATATGTTAATACCCATAAACAAATAAGTGATGAACCTATTAACAAAAATGTTAAAGATATAATAAATAATAATAAAAT
>CALXVO010000157.1 GCA_944392065.1 uncultured Clostridia bacterium
TAATTTTTCCACAGACTGTAACTTGTCGGTCCCCACCTTAAGCACTCCAACATAAAATTAAAACATACATTGCTCCGTCCAAAAATAACCATGAATAGTAAAGTTTATTAATAATGTTTTGTTAATAGATAATAAAAGTGCTTGAAAGGTATAAAATGTATGATATAATAGGTATATTAAAAACAAAAAAATGAAGGAGGAACAAATGAAAATGAAGAAAGATGAAAGCCTTGAAGCTGTAGAGAGAGAGAGAGAGAGAGAGAGAGAGAGAGAGAGAGAGTAATTCTTTATTCAACATGGAATTCGATTAATCAATCACCATACATTTATAAAACAGAAGTAGAAAATTCCAATGCAAGGTTGGAATCTGTTTACTCTGCAAAGAAAGAGCCATACTCTAAAAAAGAAAGTATTCTTAATCGTGCGAAAAATCAAAAAGGAATTACTTTACTAACACTAGTAATAACTATAATAATCATCATAATTCTAGCAACAGTAACCATAAACCTAGCAATAGGAGATGGAGGCTTAATAGGGCAAGCAGAAAATATAAGAGATATGGCAGAAGAGTCCATACAAACAGAATCGGAAAGAAGAAATAATCTAGCAGAAGAATTAGCAGGACTGATGCCATTTGAACCACAAGACACACCAAAGCCAGAAAGTGGTGGAAGTGACTTTACAATGGCGAATGGAGTAATAGAAATAAAATGGTTACAAGGAACAACAAATAATGTATCTGGAATTCCAAATGAACCAGTAACAAAGAGAATAAGCAATGGAACAATGGAACTAGTAAGATTTGATGAAGAAAGTAAGAAATGGGTTCAGGGAAAAGAATATAGCTATGAAGAAGGAATAGAAGATAATAACCAAAGCAAATGGGCAAATGCAAAAGTAACAATAGATGGAGTAGAAAGTTATTTTGTATGGATACCAAGGTATGCATATAGAATAGTATATTTCAAAGATAAAGCAAGTAAAAATGAATACAAAACAGGAGCGATAACAGAAGAAGAAGCAATAGCACAAGGAAAACTAGTAGGCTACTCAGATAGTAGAGGAATAGTAACAGCAGACGGAAAAAGAGTAGATAGCGTAACAAGTGAATCTAACACAACCCACATAATGGTAAGTGAAGATTACTTTATGGTTCATCCAGCATTTTTAGATGGCACAGATACAGGATTTGAAAATGGAGAATGGGATAAAGAACTAGAAGGAATCTGGATAGGAAAGTTTGAAGCTGCAAGAAGCAATGCAACAGAAACATCTGGTGGTAGTGGAACAAGAATAAAAGTACAACCAGGGGTAATAAGTTTTTATCGTGCTGCCGCTAGTGGTGGTACCATAGGTAATGCTTATAATTATGCACAAGCATATTCCACAGAACTTGAAAGTCATATGCTAAAAAATAGTGAATGGGGAGCAGTTGCATATTTAACAGAAAGCACATATGGAAGAAATGGAAATAAAATAGCACAAAACACAAGTATGGATGTTATAACTGGATCTGCTGAAGGAAGTGATGGTAATGTTAATACTGATTACACAAGTGCTGATGGACAAAAAGCAAGCACTACAGGAAATGTATATGGTATATATGACTTATCTGGTGGAACAATGGAATGGTTGGCTAGCTATTACAATGGCAATGATGTTAATACAACAAGGTTAGAATATGGTTTTTCTTTTGCAAGTATTGGAGGAGATAGTACTAAATTTGCTACCACTTATAATAGTAGTGGGTCTGATTTTGCAAGTGCAAGAGCAAATTATAAATATGGAGATGCAACTTATGAAACAGTGAACTTTCATGCAAATAGCCAGCGTCAATTTGTTTACTTTGATTTTCCTTTTTTTACTAGGCGGAGGAGATGCAGGAGCTAATGAAAGAAATGCAATTATATTTGGATGCAGAGCTGAAACGGGTTATAGAAGTAACAGCTATTATGGTTTCCGCATATGTTTTCCGGGTTGAGTTAGAATTTTCTATAAGTAATATGTAGTTACTGGTCAGTGTGGAATTTACTATACATATTACTTAGGTTTTTGTATTGAATATATTTCAAAACCATTATATAGTGTTGCTGTTCAGCGTAAATTTGTAGTATACGTCTTAGTAGTATGTATATTTCTCAAATTTTTTTGTACCTTGCTGTCGCAAACAAATTAGCGACCTTAAAAAATAAAATTTTTTAAGGCCACTCGTTTGCTCCAAATCGCACTCGCTTCGAAGAAGCTCGTTTGGTCGCTGCGCAGTACTTCAAAAATTTTCTAAATATACATACTACTAAGACATAGTTGTAAAATTAAATTCTACACTGAATCGTAACTATCTAGTAACCCCATGTAGAACCATATTTTGGCAAAATGCTTGCATTTAGTAGAAAACTATGATACAATACTGTATGTAAAAAAATACCTTATACTTAGTTTTAGGTAAATAACACCACTATGACTCAGTTTAAGGCAAATTAAATAAAATTTAGGAGGTGTAAAGTTATGACAGTAGAAAGAAAACAAGAAATAATCAAAACATATAGAAGAGACGAAAAAGATACTGGTTCTCCAGAAGTTCAAATAGCTCTTCTAACAGAAAGAATTAATGAATTAACAGAACATTTAAA
>CALXVO010000158.1 GCA_944392065.1 uncultured Clostridia bacterium
TCTTCGTGTGATGGGAATAGATACGTTATTCTTTACTGGGGCCAATACTAACAACTGTGTGCTTTGTACTGCATATGAAGCTTATAATCGGGATTATCGCGTTTTTGCAATAGAAGACTGTTGTGCAAGCATGAATGGGAAAGACTATCACGAATTGGCAATTAAGCAGATTAAGGCGGCGCTTGGTTGGGTGGTGAATAGCAAAGACGTTGCAGGTATATTAGATGGGAGTATTACTTTATAAAGTAAAAAATACATTCATTTAATATTGAAAGAAAGATATAAAGGATTACGAAAAGTATGGTGGGAATATTATCGTTTAATATTCCCACCATAGACTATGGGAAAGGTATAGAAATAGAAAATTTTTTAGACTTAAAATAATTTGGAGCTGCATTCTATTTATCGGAATTGACGGCAGGCGGGGCGCCTTCTCTACTGCGTCAAGGCCTAGCAGGGGTATCGTCCATCTGCATGAGTCAAATGGCAGGGCTGTTTGGCGATTCTGCAATAGCGGCAGTTAGTATTGTTGCCCGTGTCACCAATACCATTAATTCCACCATGGTTGGATTTGCACAAGGATATCAACCTGTATGCGGTTATTGTTATGGCGCAAAAAAATATGAAAGAGTGCAGGAAGCTTTTTGGTTTTGCCTTAAACTTAGTACAGCTGTATTATTATGCGTAAGTATAGTCATGTTTATTTTTGCGGAAGATATACTGAATTTTTTTGGCAATATGGATGCTTGGACAATGGGAATTGGAAAATTGGCTTTAAGGCTGAACAGCTTGACATTTACTACGCTGTCGTGGAGTATATTGTCAAATTCTACGCTTCAGACGATGGGAAAAACAAAACCAGCAACCTTTCTTGCAGCAACAAAGCAGGGGCTTTATTTTATTCCGGCAGTGTTAATCCTTCCTCGAATTTTGGATATAATGGGCTTGCAAATGACCCAAATGATATCGGACGCATTAACTTTTTTGACAGCAATTCCCTTGCAAAAAAAAGTACTTCGGGAGTTGAATGAAAAATAGGGCAAAGGGATAAAAAAACAAGAGTTTTTGAAAGGAAAGCAATAAATGGAAACGAGTTTTTATCATCCAACTAGTCTGCAAGATGCAATTAATATCTTGGGAAGAAATGATAACATGGTATTAGTGAATGGAGGCTCAGATGTTATTTTAAATATTGTCGCAAAAAAAATTGACCCCGCGGGGCTTGTTTATCTTCGGGATATACAAGAACTTAACTATATTTTTGAAGACGATGAATATGTTCATTTTGGTGGAAATATTACTTTCCGTCAAATGCTTGCTTCTCCAATTTGTCAAAGGATCGGGGGATTAAGAAAAGCGATTGAAGCAGTGGGCAGCCCTGCAATTCGTGCGGTAGCAACACCGTCTGGAAATATTGCCACTGCGGCCCCAGCTGCAGATTGCGCAACAATGCTTTTAGCGTTACGTGCAGAGGTTGTTTTAGTTAGCGAAGATGGAGAGAGAATAATTCCGCAAAATGAAATATACTTAGGCGCTTATAAAACAAAGATAAAAGAAAATGAGATTATAAAAGAGATACGGTTCCCAAAATTAAAAGATCGGATGGGAAGCGGTTATGTGAGGATCTCTCGAAGAAAAGCGCAAGATATTGCAAAAATAATTGTAGGGGCCACAATAAGCTTGGACGAGCAAGCGCGTTGTAACGCTGCAACAATTTCACTGGGAGCTTTGAATTCAACAGCGGTGCGTGCATCAAGTATTGAGAACCAATTAATTGGGTTAGAGCAAGATGAAGCTATTTTGTATGCAGAAAACAATTTTCCGATCGAAGCGGGTTTAAGGGATAGTTACTTTAAAGAATATAAGAAAAATGTACTATGTGATGCAGTAGCGCAAGCAATAAAAATGGCATTTTTAGAAGCGAAAGGGGATAAATAGCAGCATGCCAATCGTTCATTTTAATCTAAATGGAAAATATGTTACGGTGGAAGTGGATGGAAAAGAACTATTGGTTGACACCATTAGAAACCGTTTTTTATTAACTGGAACAAAAAAAGCTTGCGGGACAGACGATTGTGGTGCATGTACAGTATTGGTAAATAACCTTGCAGTTCGGTCTTGCGCTTATTTAACCTGTATGGCTGAAGGGACCCATGTGGTTACAATTGAGGGATTAGGTAGTCCGGATCATTTGCATCCTATACAGAAGGCATTTATTGATGCTAGCGCCGTTCAATGTGGGTATTGCACTCCTGGAATGATAATGACGGCATTTGCTTTGCTGGAGGAAAATGAAAATCCATCCGATGAAGAAATAAGAATCGCGTTGTCAGGCAACTTGTGCCGCTGCACGGGTTACCAAAAGATTATTGATGCGGTAAAATTGGCTGCATCTAGAAGAATGCAAACAAAGAACCATACCTGGGAGGAAGTAAAATAAAATGAATGAATTGTATATAGGAAAAAGATACAATAGGCCGGATAGCATTAGCAAAGTAACGGGTATGGCAAAGTATACGGCCGATCTAATTGCAGGTGGAAAAGATGTTCTAGTTGCAAAAGCATATAGACTTCCGTGTAGCTGTGCAAAAATTAAATATGTTGTAACAGATGACGCAAAGCAGATCCCCGGCGTAGTTGCAGTATTAACTGTGCAAGATTTGAAAGAAGGAGAATTGTACGGCTATACTGTTAAAGATAAGCCGGTAATAGCAAAAGAAGAAACAATATGTGACTGTGATCCAGTCGCCCTTATTGCTGCAGAAACGGAAGATGCAGCAAATGAAGCCCTTAAAGCCATTCGAGTTGCTTATGAAACCATTCCAGCAATAGAGGACCCCATTGAAAGCATGCAACCCGAAGCAAATGTAATACGCAAACAGGGTTCGCTTGGCAAGAAAACGAATAATATATCCAATGATGTGCAAGTTGTTCATGGAGCAATTGAAAAAGCAAAAGCTACAACGATGCGTTGTGTTTCTGCTGATTTTAAAACGCCGATTGTAGAACATGCAGCATTAGAAAAGGATATTGCAATTGCGGAACCTGATTATATTAATGGCGGGCTAATATTTTATTGCCCCGTTCAAAACGTGCATGGCATGCGCGAAGGGTTAAGCAACGTCCTTGGGTTACCAACAAGCAAAATAAGAATCGTCAGTCCCATGATCGGGGGAGCATTTGGGGGGAAAGAATGCTCTTCGGTAGATTGCGGCGCAATAGCCGGTGTCCTGGCATTGCATACAAAACGGACAGTTGTATATGAAATGACAAGGGAGGAAATTTTTCGCTATACAAGCAAACGCCATAGAAGTTCGATCCATTATGACATAGGGGTAGACGAAAAGGGGAAACTTACATTTATTGAAGCAGAAGCTGTTTTCGATAAGGGAGCATATAAGTCCGTGGATGTTATCCCGCATAGATCCGCCCTATTAGCAGGGGGGGCATATTGTATTCCTGCTGCAAAAGTTCGTAACCGATCCGTATATACCAATCATGTATACGGCGGAGCATTTCGGGGGCTTGGCGCACCTCAACAATATTTTGCTCTGGAATGTGCTATAGACGATATGGCTCGGACAATTGGCGAGGACCCAATTGAATTTCGATTAAACAATCTTATAAAGGAAGGCGATACAACAATTTTCGGCCAAAAGATGCATAAAAGCGATGAAGTTGGTTTGCGAGAATGTATATTAAAAGTCCGTGATGCACTTTCGGAAGAATATCATGTGAAAACAAAAGACCCATCCATAAAAAGAGGGATGGGAATAGCCTGTTATATGTATGGAAGTGGGAGCTCGTTCCCGAAAGATGCAGGTCATGCATATTTGGAGCTTAATTTAGATGGCTCGTTAAATGTTAACTTATCCCAGAATGAAATGGGACAAGGAATCATTGCTGCAATGACCCAAATTGCGGCAGAAGCGATGGGCATCGCAATTAAAGATGTAAATATTGGTCTATCGGATTCTTTGTGCGCACCCGAGTCAGGGCCCACATCAGCTTCGAGAGCCACTGTTTTTCAGGGAAATGCAATTATTAGCGGTTGTAATGTATTAAAAAAGAGAATGCTAAAAATTGCAGCGGAGATTATGCAGGAAAGTCAAGAAAATTTGTTTATTAAAAATGGGATAATTATTTCGAAAATTAACTCGAAAAAATGTATCACCTTAAAAGAAGCTGTTGCAAGAGCGCGTGTTACACAAGTGCCCCTGGCGGAAGTGAGCAATTGGTATCCACCAATGACAGAGAAGGACCCCTCTGGATACAATCAAACGACTCGTTGGGTTACATTTGCTTATGGAGCCCATGGGGTAGTTGTGGATGTTGATACAAAAACCGGTATAATATCCGTTTGTAAATCCATACACGCAACAGATGCTGGCCGCGCGATTAATCCAGATACGGTAGAGGGCCAAATGGACGGGGCAACGGCGCAAGCATTTGGTTGGGCATTGATGGAAGAGGAGTTTTTAAATAAAGGGAGGATCTCACAAACATCGTTTCATGAATATTTAATTCCAACAACAATGGATATGCCAAACCTTGAATCAATTATTGTGGAATCCCAAAGCGAACTGGGGCCATATGGAGCAAAGGGCATAGGTGAACCGACGATACTTGGAGGTGCGCCAGCGATAAGAAATGCTGTATTAGACGCAACAGGTATAGCCATGTATGAAATTCCTATGACACCTGTTCGAATAATGGCCGCTTTAGAAGCAGAAAGAAATACAAATCACAGGGGAAAGTGGCCTTTTTTTAAGGCTCC
>CALXVO010000159.1 GCA_944392065.1 uncultured Clostridia bacterium
TTAAACCAGATAAAGGGCATTTACACCATAAACTGATGGCAAAAGGATATACTCAAAAACAAGCGGTACTTATTATGTATGGTATAACAGCAATACTTGGAATGTTTGCAGTTATTCTACTCGAAAGTGGTATTTGGAAAGCACTTTCTTTTGCTTTATTAATTATTGCAATCGTTGCAATAGGTTATAAAGATATGACAAAATTAGTAAATGATGATGAAAAAGAAAAGATTAATGAGAACCATATAAGAAAACAAGACTAAGTTTGATAAAATAAATACTTAAACTTATTATTGGGAAAGGAAGGACAGAAATTGGATGAAGAACGTTTAATAAGCCCAGAACTTACAGATATAAATGAAGAAAGAATGGAAAACTCTTTAAGACCAAAAACCTTAAGTGAATATATTGGACAAGACAAAGTAAAAGAAAATATGAAAGTATATATAGAAGCTGCTAAAAAAAGAGGAGAACCATTGGATCATGTGCTTTTATATGGACCACCAGGACTTGGTAAAACTACTCTTGCAAGCATTATCTCAAATGAAATGAATTCTAATATTAAAATTACATCTGGTCCAGCAATAAGCAAACCAGGTGATTTAGCAGCACTACTTACAAATTTATCCGAATTTGATATTTTATTTATTGATGAAATTCATCGCTTAAATAAAAGTGTAGAAGAAATATTGTATCCCGCTTTAGAAGATTATACTTTGGATATAATCATTGGAAAGGGACCAAGTGCTAGATCTATAAGATTGGACTTGCCTAAATTTACTTTAATTGGGGCTACAACAAAAGCAGGTTCACTAGCAACACCACTTCGTGACAGATTTGGTATTATACATAGATTAGAGTTGTATACAACAGAAGATTTAACAACAATAGTAAAAAGATCAGCAAACATATTAGAAATAAACATAGATAATGAATCTGCAATTGAAATTGCAAGAAGGTCTAGAGGAACACCAAGAATTGCAAACAGATTATTAAAAAGAGTAAGAGATTATGCAGCAGTACTTGGAGATGGAAATATAACATTAAAAATCACAAAAATCGCACTAAACAAATTAGAAATTGATGACTTAGGTTTGGATGAAATTGATAGAAAAATATTAGAAACCTTAATTATAAAATATAGGGGAAGGCCAGTAGGAATTGAAACAATTGCAACTACTCTAGGGGAAGAAGTAGATACAATTGAAGACGTGTATGAACCATATCTTATTCAAATTGGTTTCATCTCTAGAACTGTAAGAGGAAGAATAGCACTTCCAGCAGCATATGAGCATATAGGAGTAACTTATAATGGAGAAGAATAATTATACAATTATATACTCTCACAGCCCTACTTGCAGTGCATTTATAATAAATTATTTACTCTAAATATAGAAAAGGGGAAACAAATGAATATCTTATATTTAATTTCAATTGTAATATTAATAGCAACTATATTGGCAATAAAAAAATCAAATAACAAAATCAATTTTATCAGTAGTTTGGTTATTACAATTATAGCTTTTTTATGTTATCAAGCAATTTTAGCATATTTTTTAGATTTAGTAAAAATACCTATTACTCTTTTAACAATGGGGATTATTAACATATTAGTTTCTTTTGTGTTGTGGGGTATAATGGTTTTTAAAATAAAACAATTTCAAAAATACACAATAAAAAAGCAAGATTTAATTTTTTTAGGTATAATGCTTATCGTAAATATACCAATTTTATATAAAGAGTTTGGGATGTTACACAATTTTCGTTATATTTCTACAGATGCAGTTTTGCACTGTCAGGCAGCGGTTGCTTTCTCGAAAAGTGATTTTTTGCTAGATAGCATGACTAACTGGGAAGCAGTTAATCCAACTTTTATGATAGCTGGTTATGTTAATTCAGGACTATTTATGAAAGCATTGGTAGGTTTTATTGGAGAATTTAATTTATATAAAGTATACATGTTTATGGATATTTTATATTACTTTATGATTGGTTATGTGTTTTATGCTATCATTACGAACTCAGAAAAATGTAATACAAAACTAAAATATGGTTTAGCATATGTAATATCTATTTTATTTATGATTGGATATCCGCTAAACTCTGTTATAACTGGTTTTCATTATTTTACATTAGGAATATTGGAATTTATTTCTGCTATCTATGTGATAAAGGCATGGAATATGCAGAATAGAACTATACAAAGTGTGTTGCTATTTTTACTAAATACAGCAATAATGCTTACATATAACTTATTTGCACCAATTCTTTATTTGGCAGAGTTTATCTATTTTATTTATCAAGCAAAACAAGATAAAGAAAAAATAGTAAGTAAAAAATTCATATTAAAATTGGGAATAGTATTAATCATTCCGGGATTAATAGGGGTAAGTTTTTTTATATTACCTAGAATATTGGGAAACATTGCTTTAAAAAATCAACAACAACTATGGAATGAAGGATACATTTATATTAACTATTGGTCCAACATGATTCTTTTTGTGCCATTTGCCATTTATTACATAATTAAAAAGGCAAAAGAAAATATGCTGAATATTGAAATTTTTACTATCTTTATTATTAGTATTTTCATGTTAGTATTCTTTTTAGGTTTGACTTTAGGGTATGTATCTACTTATTATTTTATGAAATTATATTACCTATTAAATATTTTGCTATTAATACTCTTTTATAAGAGTTTATGTTTAATTATTGATACAAACAAAAAAGGCAAAATATTCTCAGTTTGTTTTGTTGTTGCTTATTGTATTATACTAATTTTAAATTTATCATTTGTAAATGTGGGAGCTTATGATTTTAAAATATATCATGAAAGTGGAAAGACTATATTTGACATATACAATTCTAATAAAGCAATTATGAAAGTCATACAAGGAACTTTTACGGATGATCGTATGGAAGCATTGAAATATATTTATGATCATAATTTAATCGAAGGGCAAAATCTATTGTATTTAGGAGATTATATTGACAATTTTATTTTTAAAATGTTTTTTACTTATGAAAATCGAGAAGGAATTGATAAGCCAAATATAAACGAACATATACAAAAGTGGAATAATGGAGAGTATGATTACTTAGTTTTATTTTTGAAAAAAATTTATTTAGAACATTATTCTGATGAATTAGAATTGCAAAATGCTGAGATTATATTTGAATCACCAAATTGTGTTATTTATGAATATAAACAGAATTAAAGAGCAATATACAATGGAAAGGAAAAATAGAAAAGATGAAGGATGAAAAATCATTAAAAAGAAAATGCAATATACTTGTAATTGCCTTTGTAGTAATAACAGTAATATTTGTTATACCATCAATTATCTATATGCTAAAAAACAAAACTGTGTATGACTTTATATGGATGTTCACATATTTTTTTAAAGCACCTACTTCGAAAATAGATGGAATATTAAACGCAATTATGTTTTTTGGGTTGATATCCCTTCTTTTTCTATTGTATTTCAAAATAATAAAAAAGCATGAAAAAGTATTTAAAAATGTAAAAACATTAATTTTAATAATTGC
>CALXVO010000160.1 GCA_944392065.1 uncultured Clostridia bacterium
TTATGCAATTTTTTATCTAACAAAAATATTTTTAATTTTTTTTGAAAAACTATTGACAATTAATAGTTAGTCTTTCAACTATTTAGTGTCCATTAGTGCTATTTTGTTACAACCTTTTTGAAATATTTTTTAAAAATTAGAGATTAGTTTTCTAATCCCTATTTTCCTAATTATGTAATTGTAAATTTATGTTCTCATTAGTCTTTTTATAATCTTCTCCTTTGGAGTAAATACCATAGTCTTTATAAAATATTTTTGTAAAGGATTAAAAAAAGTATCTAATAGCAATATGTCCTTTATTCTAAATTTTACTCCCTTTTTTTCTAAATAATCACAAGTAAATAATTTACAACCAATACATTTTGCGCCGCAAGTATGGTCTTCTTTTAAATGCTCGCAAAGGGTTAAATTGTTGGGAAGCAATGGACCTAATAACTTAATTTTATAGTGATGGCAACATCCCACATATGAGGTGGAGTTTGCCGAGCGCTTTTCTCCACATTTATTATCTTTAAAATCGCACAAGTTTTTACCATAAAAAAAACTATCTAAATAATCGCAGACGGTATCATAAATGTAATTGTACCTTTCATGTCTTGTGTTGAAGAAAATAGCGTTGATTCCTAAAATAAAATCATTTTGCACTTTATTATCTTTATCATAATTAATTATATAACATACTGTTATTCCGCTTTCTTCTTGCTCTCCTATTTGTTTTTTCAATTTAACAAAAATCTTTTTTATTCGAAGCAGTTTCCTTAATAGTTTTTTATATTGTTTTGGCTGAATAGTAGAAAAATCAACTATAAATACAAACTTATTAGCTTTCAAAATATTTAGTATTTTTAATTTATTAATATCATATATATTTTTAGGTATTTCATTAATATTCTGCACAATTTTAATATCATAATTATTATTTAAATTAATCCTTGTTGTCATAGTTATCATTCCTTCTCATATAATTTAGAATGAGGCCTGGAAAAGCATTCCAGACCTCACAGGTTTGCCCATCACAGGGCGATTGGGTACTGCTTAGCCCCTGTTGTGATAGAGCTGACCATCGTTGGAGCTATCGTTGTTGATGCGGTAATCACCATCACCAGTAACATAGCCGACGCGATTGTCATTCCCGTCATAGACATCTCCGTCTTTCGAGTATCCACCAGGATAATCGTTACGGAAGTCTTGGCTGTCTTTCCACGGCATGCATGTACCCTCCTTTCAAATTTATTATATCACATTCGCGATACAAATATATATTAACACTTTTTTATGTATATGTCAATATTTACCTGCGTTTTTTTACTTTTCTTAATTCATAAATTACTATTCATTTTTTACTTTTACTATTTTACGCCCTTAGCTTAAATGTCTTAGATGCATATTTGTATGCTAAATATAATGAAATAAGCGAATATGTCACACAAAAAGCGATGGTAGCTATTCCAAAATAAAGGGTTGGTAACTGAATTTGTATCATAAACCAGCATACAAGATATGTTATTCCTTGTACTGTTTTGTATGTGCTACTTCTTAATTCTGTATTCACATTATATGGTTGCAATAAATAATACATCACTAAATAATGAACAGAAAAGAATATACTCATTGCTATAATTGACACAAATAGCACCATATAGTTTAGTGGGTTATCTGTGCCACCAGAAAGGTATAAAAGTACTGCTAATCCTAGACCTATTAGTATTGCTGGCATTAGGTTTATTGTTATTAAAGTTTTAAGTCTTTCTTTAAATATTCCAAGTATTACTTTTGGCGTCCTATAAATTCTATAGGTTAGCATACTGTGGTCGCAGTTCATAAACATTGCTTGTGTAACAGATGAGCTTCTATTGATGCAATACATAATAAACACAAAATATGGTAAATACTTCATTAGTATTTCATTAGTCCTATTCTTTAATTCTTCATTTACTTCAATACCAATAATCATTGCAATAAAGATAACTAATATAATAACGGATTGTTTTTTAACTGCTTTAGTTAGTATTTTACTATGTCTTTTTACAAATAAATCGTGGAAGTAGGCAAAGCCAGATTTATTGCTTGTATAATTTTTATCTAGTTCTATTTGCTTTAAGCTGATATCTTTCATTGCCTGTGTTCCAGCATTATTTTCAGCCATATATACATTTGATGCAGTTAATATTTGTTTATACATTTTTCTGTAATCTTTAAAGGTATGTATTTTTATTAAACTATATATTCCTAATATTAGTGAAATAATAAATGCTACTAAAAATACTGTAACATTTATAGTGATATTTATTGCTGGCAAGCCATACGATAAAAGTAAACATACTGCTACAAATCCCCAAACAAATTTAGTTGGTAAATTCTCATTAGATGCCTTATTTGTCTTCTTAAAATCGTATATAGAATAATTCATTACAATTAGCTTAACTGCAAGTACCCAAAATGGTAATGCTATTTGAATCCATAATGGCACACCTGCTATCATTCCAAAAAGTATGGTAAATGGTAAAAATCCAACAACTAATTTTATTAGCTGATAATAGTAATTAGATAGTCCATACTCTCTTGCATTCATATTCATAAGTATAATTGCATAATACTTATCTTTTGTAGGATTAAGCATATATGTATTTAGTACTCCGCCTGCGAGAGTTAGGAATGTAAATATATGAATAAACGTGTCCGCTTGTTTTGTGTGATACCAAGATAATGCCATAAATATCATTGTTAAAATATATATAATTTTTCCAATAAAAATACCTATAATTTCGCTCAAAATGCTTATAATATTTGCAAATATTTTTAAACCACTATTTTTGTATAAACTATCTGGCAATATTTTTTTGACAATTGGAAACTGCTTTATGGAATAGATAATGCTATTAGTTCTATAGGTGTTTTTTAGTTTAAAAGAAGTTATAAATGTTTTAATCATTTTTGGTACGTTCCTTTCTTAATTATATATGTGGTTGAAAAAAATTTAATTTTTCAACCTTCCTCCGTTAATGCTTCTATAATCTTATTCTTAAACTGCTCATTATCTAAATTATTCTTATCTATTTCCTCTAATACACCTTTATTAAGTATAACAATTTCATCGCATAAATCTAAGGCTAATTCCATTATGTGTGTTGAAAATATAATAATATGGTTTTTCTTTATTTCTCTAAGCATTTGTTTCATTTCTTCTGCTACAACTACGTCAAAAGAAGTTAGTGGTTCATCAAGCAATAGCACATTTGGATTTGCTATGATATTTACCAACATTTGCATTTTGTTTTTCATACCATGCGAATAGTCTTTTAATAATCTATCCCTGTCTTCTTTTTCTATTTTCATAAAGTCAAAGTATTCGTCTATTGTTTTTTCTTCTTTTATACGCTTTTTATTTATATCAATAAAGAACTTTAAAAATTCCCTTCCTGTCAAAAATTCTGGAACATTTGGTGTTGATAGAACATAGCCAACATCCTCTGCTTCCATCTTTCTTTTTGTGTTATTATCTTCTATATAAAATTCTCC
>CALXVO010000161.1 GCA_944392065.1 uncultured Clostridia bacterium
TCCATCATGGACTATTTAAACGTTTTCCGGGAGATGATCTCCCTCCGCGGCCTTACCAGCCACACGGTAAAATCGTATTCTACTTACATCCGCTCTTATCTGGATTACCTCCAGGCAGTCCTCCACAAGCAGCCGGAAGAGGTCTCCTGGGAGGAACTCAGGGATTATGTTCGCTGGCTTCAGAAGGAACGTTCCCTCTCTGACCGCTCCATCAACCACTGTATCTCCCAGCTCCGGTTCTTTACCCTCTATGTTTTGCATAAACCCTGGGACTCTTCCCAGCTCCCTATTCGCAGGTTTGATACTTACCTTCCTTATGTCCCTTCCCAGAAAGATACGTGGGATTTTATCCAGTCCTTTTCCAACCTCAAGCATAAAGCGATCCTCTCCCTCATGTATTCCGCCGGGCTTCGTGTCGGCGAAGTCTGCGCCCTGCGCTATGAGGATATCAGTCGTTCCTCCATGCGGATCCATATCTGCCATTCCAAAGCCCGGTCTGACCGGTATGCCATTCTCTCTTCCCTGGCACTGCAGATCCTTACGGACTACTGGTTCGCTTTTGGAAAACCAGCCGGCTGGCTCTTCCCGAAAAGGAACCATCCCGACCAGCATATCGTTTCTTATACCGTTAACCAGTTTATCTCTGCCAAAGAAAACGAACTTGGCCTGAAGCATCAGCTGACCTGCCACTCCTTCCGCCACGCTTTCGGCACCCATCTCTACGAAAATGGCACCGACCTTCTCACCATTAAGGCCCTGCTTGGACATAAATCGTTGGACTCCACCACCATTTATGTCCATCTTGCTTCGAATGGGACACATAATGCGGTCAGCCCTTTTGACCGGATGGGAGGTGCCTCCCATGGGTAACCTCAAAATTCAGAAAATATGGCTGGATTCTTATGGGCAGTTCTGCCAGTCCGGACATTTCCAGTCCGATGAGCAGAAGAAAACTTCCCGTGCCGTCCTTGCCTGCAAATCCGGCAGCCTCGGCATCAATGTCCGTGCATGCACCGAATGCGGCCGCATGGAGTTCCATAATAATTCCTGCCGGAACCGGAACTGTCCCAGCTGCCAGGCAGTCCTCAAAGAAGTCTGGGTGGATAAACGCAGGGCGGAAGTCATTGACTCCCCCTACTTCCATGTGGTGTTTACCCTCCCCCATGAACTCAATCCCCTGATTGATTCCAACCAGAAACGCCTTTACGGCCTGCTCCATAAATGCTGTGCGGAAACTCTCCTGGAACTTAGCTCGAACCAGAAATATCTCGGCGCCCAGCCGGGGATCATCCAGGTCCTCCATACCTGGAACCAGGAATTGGATTACCATGTCCATATGCACTGCATCATCTCCGGCGGAGGCCTTACCCCTGGCCGCAGGATCCGTAAATCCTCCGCCAAATTTTTTATCCCTGTCCGAGTACTCAGGGATAAGTTTAAGGGAAAATATCTTTCCCTCCTGGACACCTGCTACCAAAAGGGGGAGCTTGTTTTTCCGCCCGCCCTCAGCGCCCTGCAGGATCCCGGCATCTGGGAGACATTCAAAAACAACCTTTATGGGAAAGACTGGTGCCCTTACATCAAAGAGACTTTTAACGGCTTTGGCAATGCCATCGAATACCTTGGCCGTTACACCCACCGGGTCGCCATCTCCAACAGCAGGATCCTCTCGGTTACAGAAAAAGAAGTCGTTTTCTCTGCAAGGGGAAAGAAACCCGGTGATCCCAAAAGGGAGGTCATCCTCACCCACGAAGAGTTTATCCGCCGTTTCCTTCAGCATGTGCTCCCTGCCGGTTTCCAGAAGATCCGGTACTACGGGTTCCTCAATAACCGGATGAAGTCCAGAAACCTGAAAGTGATCTTCCGGATCCAGGGCGGCCAGAGATTCCGGCAGCGTTATGCCGGACTGTCCATGGAAGAACTGCTCAAGGCGGTCTGGGGCATTGACCTGGCCATCTGCCCAGAATGCGGCTGCGCTTCCATGAGGCAGCTGGGGAGGAGTTATGCCCCCTTCCCATAAAGCATGGCTTTTTTTCATATGGATTTTTAAGGCCTCCCATCGGAAGGTCCACGAAGCATGCCCGGAAAGCGGTTTACCGGCAGGAAAACCGCCGTTTTTTCAGGTTTTATATGGAACTGCAGCCATTCTTGAGCATCCTTGGAAGATACAAATCCCATAGGATTTCAGCTGGCCCGTTCGCGGCTTGGTACAATTGGAAAGAATCACATCCAGGGCAGTTTTATCTTTTGTATAGGGCTGCCCTGTTTGTTTGCCCTGGATCTGATACTTTCCTAATGAATTATACCATATTCTTTTGAACCATGACAGACTCAGGCAGAAAAAAGCACCGCCAATTCTCTTTATGGCAATATAGCCTTTGAAGATTCCTTTAGCTGCTCCGTTGCCGTGTCAATGTCTTCATCGCCTACCGTAATGGCCTGGGCAAACGCACACAGCTCAAGATTAAAGTTAGACAGTCCTGTAAACAGCGGCAGGGGTTTTGAAGCAATATGTTCCAAAATGTTGATTCTGTGCAGAAAGGGGCCTTGTGCTGGTGCGGAGCGGCTTTTGGGCGTGCTGTCCCGAAGAATACTCAGATTATCATTTTGTATCGCTTGTACCGATACAAAATGTCCCTGGCACTTTATTGTTCCAGGGACATTTCCATTCGCAGGAAATTTCTGTTTGTTATCCGCACCAGCACTATCGCCCATATCTGCTGCGGAACACTCCTCTGTCTGTGGACAAGCCTTGCGGGAGTCCCGTCGATTACATACCTCCTCGGCGGCACAGCTGGATGCTCCCACAGACACAAAGCAATGTCTTCAGAAGCTCTCGATCAAATCGGCGTCCGCCCGCTTCAGGATCTCGC
>CALXVO010000162.1 GCA_944392065.1 uncultured Clostridia bacterium
ATTAGAAGGTTTAAAAATAGCTTTAGATAATATTGATGAAGTTATAAAAATTATTAGAGAATCTTATGATGATGCAAAAGAAAGATTAATGAAACGTTTTGGATTATCAGAAATTCAAGCACAAGCTATTCTAGATATGAGGTTAAAGACTTTATCTGGCTTACAAAGAGAAAAAATAGAAGAAGAATATAATGAATTAATGAAATTAATCGCTTATTTAAAAGAAGTATTAAGTAGTGAAAGATTAGTTTACGATATCATTAAAAAAGAAGCTTTAGAAATAAAAGAAAAATTCGGTGATGAAAGAAAAACTAAAATTGTTGCTGCTGAAGGTGAATTTAATGTAGAGGATTTAATAAAAGATGAACAAGTAGTTATATCTTTAACACATCTAGGATATATAAAAAGAGTTCCTTTAGATACATATAAGAGCCAAAAAAGAGGTGGAAAAGGTATCAGCGGAATGGCTACAAGAGAAGAAGATTTTGTAAAAGAATTATTTACAGCTTCAACTCATGATACAATACTATTTTTCACTAATAAAGGTAAAGTATATAGATTAAGAGGATACGAAGTACCGGAAGCAGGAAGAACTGCAAAAGGAACAGCCATTGTAAATTTATTAAGTTTAGATGCTGGAGAAAGAGTTTCTGCTGTAATACCAATTCAAAATTTTGCAGAAGGAAAATATTTATTATTTGCAACAAAGAATGGTATTATAAAGAAAACATCTTTACTTGAATATAATTCAGCAAGAAAAAGTGGCTTACAAGCAATTACATTAAAAGAAAACGATGAATTAATTGGTACTCGTTTAACAGACGGAGAAGATAATGTTGTATTAGTAACAAAAGGTGGTTTATCAATTACTTTTGATGAAAAAGATGTAAGACCAATGGGAAGAGTTTCTCAAGGTGTAATAGGAATAAAATTAAATGATGATGATGAAGTTATCGGTATGGAATCAATAGTAAATCAAAAAGATGCAACATTACTAGCAATTACAGAAAACGGCTTTGGAAAAAGAACTGAATTAGAAGAATATAGAGTACAAACTAGAGGCGGTAAAGGTATTATAACGTATAAAGTTACACCAAAAACTGGTAATATTGTAGGAATAAAAATAGTAAATGGAACAGAAGATATTATGATGATAACAGATACAGGAACTATAATAAGATTAAATTCAAAAGATGTAAGCGTCTTAGGTAGAAATACTCAAGGTGTAACATTAATGAGAACAAATGAAGGAAAGGTTGTAAGTATAGAAAAAATAGATGAGGATGAAAAAGAATAATAAAATAAAAATAAAATGGAGAATAAAATCTCCATTTTATTTTTATTTTTGTAATCTTATATCATCACCAAAAAACTTACAAATATTGTAATTGCCTGCAAATCTAGAAAAAATTCTTTCGTCATAATTCTTTAATAGCTCATTAACACTTAAATTAGTGGAAATAAGTGTTTTAGTATTATTTGATAAAATTCTTGAATTTATAATATTAAATAATTCGGTAAATTTCATACTGTTTATACTTTCAGTTCCTAAATCATCTATTATTAATAAATCAACATTTAAAATATGCTTATAAATATCTCCATCAGTTCTATTAAATCTGTAATCAATAATAGAATCCAACATAATTGGAGCAGTTTGATATAAGACAGTTTTATTCATTTGCAAAATTTCATTTGCAATGCAATTAGATAAAAAAGTTTTCCCTAATCCTGTATTTCCAGTAAATAAAAGATTTTTTTCATCTGGATTATCAAAATTAAAAATAAATTTTTTAACAATTTTTAATATATTTTTCATATTTTCTTGAGGAGAAATATTTATATTATATTTCTCAAAATCAATTTTATTTGAATATTTATTTAAATTAAAAGTTGAAAAATTTTCTTTATCTAATTTATTTAGGTTTGATGAATTATATTCTAAATTTAATAGCTCTTGTTTTAAACAATTACACATATTATTAGAAGATTCAGTAATTATATATCCTGTATCATTGCATAAAGGACATTCATATTTTGGTTTTAAATAATTTTCATCTAAATTCATTAACTGCAAAATATCTCGTTTTTCTTTTTTTAACTTTTGTATTTCACTATTTAAAGTATTTATAAGTTCATCTTTTTTGCTAGGTTCTGTCATTAATATTGTTTTAACAGTTTTTATAGAAAAATTATTTAATTCATCTTCTAATTCTTGTAAACGAGGAACTTTTAAGTATAATTCTTTTTTTCTTTTTTCAAGATCTTTCATAGCATTATCTCTTTTTGTTTCATATTTTCGTAATATTTGTCTTAAATTATAATTTATAATTATTCCTCCTATCTAAAATTAATTAATATTAGCATATAAGTTCTCTAAATTATCATAATTTCTTTGTTGATAATTAGTGTTTGAAACTTTTGATTTTTTTTCTAACTCTTTAATATTTTTTTGTTTTTGTTTAAATTCCATTAAATATTTATTTATATCTTCTTTAGTTTTTAAATTATGGTCATGCCAATTAGAAATAATCTTATCTATATAATCAAAACTAATATTTAATTTTGAAGTTGATTTCTTTAAAGCCATTTCAATAATTTCTAAATCATAATTGAAATCTATTATCCACTTGTCAATATACTCTTCTTCAAAAGTAGTTAAAGCTCTTGTTAGTCCAAGTTTTTTTGCAATAATAGATTTTGATTTTTTCATATTTTCTTGTTTCATAGTATAATTCTCTAAGTCTGAATATGTCTTAATATTATTTTTATGCCAAGCTTCTGCAACAGTTTGTATATAGTTTTTATGTAATGCAGATTTCCCATAACAATATTGGAAAAGAGCCATCATAACTTGTTCATCAAATTCATATTTAGAAAACCACAATAAAATATCATTATACCAAGTAGGAGACATTACTCCTTGGAAGCAAGAATTACATATTGCTTCGATAGCTTTAGCTTGTTTCTTAGCTTTTTGATTATTTTCTATAGTTTCATCAGAAAGAGTAACTTTTGCTTTATATAATTTATTTAATGCAATTTCTTGTAAATCTTTCATTATATAACCATTAGTCTTTCTAATAATTAAACCGTTATCTTCCCAAAACTTAATTGCTTCTTGTATTACAGAAAATTGTAAATTAAGTGATTTAGAAAGATCGGCAATTTTCACATCTTTATTATATTTTGATAAAAATAACATATAAAGATAGACTTTTACAAAATCTCCATTTGCCATAGATAAATATTCATTAAAAAATATATCTGGTATTTCTGTTTTTTCAAATAATAAATTTTTTTGATTTTGTTCTAGTTTCATATAATATCATCCCTTCATAAAGTTATAAATATATGTGAAAAGTATAGTTTATTCACTTAATTTTAAAATATTTATCTTAAAAATGGTATAAAAATTATAACACTAAACTTAAGTTTTTACAACTAAAAAAGGTAAAATATTTTTAAAAAGTACGAATACTAAAAATATATTAAGAAAAATAAAGAAAGAGTT
>CALXVO010000163.1 GCA_944392065.1 uncultured Clostridia bacterium
CAATGATGTAATGCCTTGTGATTGTAATTCTTCAAATTTTGTTTTAAATTCATCTGCGGTGTTTTCATCAAATGATGAAAATTCTATATAGCCTATTTTATTTTCTAATACTTCTCCTTCTACTGGATTTACAATAATATTTTCTCTGGTAATTTCAAAATCTAATGTTTCTTCTCCTCTTAAAATTTGTAATTTGACAGTTGAGCCTTCTTCTCCTTTAATTTTTGTTGAAATAACTGTTAAATCATCTGCTGTACATTGTTCTCCATTAACAGCTATGATGTAATCTCCTGGTTGAATACCTGCTCTTTCTGCTGGACTACCCTTTATTGGAGATAAGACCATAATTTGATTGGTATCTGTATCATTTACCATATAGATTCCAATTCCAACAAAATTTCCCATTGTATCTTCTAAATAGTCTTGCATATCTTCTGCAGAAATATATTCTGTATATGGATCTCCTAATCCTTCTATATAGCCTTGTATAGCACCTTCTTTTAAGCTTTCTTCATCTACCTCTCCTAGATAGTATTTGTCTATAACTGCTCGATAAGTATCTAATGTTTGTGAAATGTCTTTACTTGTATCAGATGTCATTAATGTTAAATATTTGCTTAAACTGTCCCCTTTTACAAAGTATTGATAAAATGCGATTGATGTGATTAGAAAGGTTATAAATGCTACTAAAACAACAAGCATTATAATCTTATATACTTTATATCTCTTTTTTTCCTCCATTGCTTTCTTCCTTTCTTTCTATGAAAATATCTATATGTATTATATTTCACAATCCAATGAACATTCCAAATAACTAAAATTGTAAAACAATTTTTCTGTACAATTTTGTTTTTTGCATTATAGGAAATGCAATTTTCTATAATGTTAGAAAGTCAGTATGACTTTCCTAATAGATGAAATAATGGTACATATTATAAAATTTTTATATCTTTCATGCTTGACACATGATAAAAAAATCTTATAATATGTACTTTTATTCTAAAAAATCATTTTCTATATCTTAAATTCACATAAATTTATATATTTTCTATTTATAGTATTAAGGCAGATAATTTGTTGGGTCTACTCTATTGGCATATAGTCCTGGACTTGTTCTTACCTCAAAATGTAAGTGTGGTCCAGTAGAGTTTCCTGTACTTCCTACATTCATAATTTGTTGTCCTTGAGAAACATAGTCTCCTTCTGAAACTCTAATAGATCCTGATTGTCCATGTGCATACAATGTATATAATCCATTATAATGTGCAATAATAATATAATTTCCATAACTATAATTTAACGCTTTTGCTGTTACAACGACCCCATCTGCCACAGCATAAACTGGTTGTCCATTGATTCCGCTTGAACCAAAGTCAACTGCTCCATGATATTGTCCACTTGAATAATACATATATGTCGTAATTCTTGTATATCCACTTGGAACTGGATAAATAAATCCTGAGCTACTAACCGCTCCTCCACCTGTTGAAGTTCCGCCATTTGAACTACTACCTGAAGAACTACCGCCTGAAGAATTACTTCCTGAAGAGCTACTTCCTGAAGAACTTCCAGCAGATGATGGTCTTTGTTGCTGTAATTTCTTTTGAATTTCTGCTTGCTTTTGTTGAATTTCTGCGTCTATCGATTTATTTGCTTCTTCTAATTCGTCAATTTGTGCTTGTAACTCTTGTTCTTCTGTAGACAATTGTGATACATATGTTGCTTTTTCTTGCCTAGCACTTTCTAATTGAACAGACATACTTTCTTTTTCACTTCTTGATGTATCTAATTCTTGTTTGCTCTGTTCTAATGTTGTTTTAGCTTGTTCTATTTCATTTTTTTCATTTTCTATACTTTCCATTAAGTTCATATCTGCTTGTGCAATTTCAGAAATCATGTAATAATTTGAAATTAAATCTGTTAAACTTTTTGAAGAAAGTAATACATCTAAAAATGATGTTTCTCCTGACTCGTAGGTCACCACAAGCCTTTTTTCTAGTAATTCTTGTTGCTCATCATAATCTGCTTGTTTTTGATTAATTTGTTCTTCTGCCTCTGTTATTTGATTATTCAAGTCTGCTATTTTTGTATCTAACGCATTAATTTGAGTTTCATAGTCTGCTATTTGATTTTCGATTTCTTCTACTTGTTGCAATGCTTCACTTTTTGCTTGTGTAACTTGATCTTTTTGCTCCTGGGCATCTTGCATTTTTTCTTCATTAGAAGCTTGCTCGTTTTGCAAATCTGTTATTTCATCAGCATATACGATAACATTAAATTGTAAAATGAGTACAGCACTAATTAATCCCCCTAGTATCTTACTAAATACTTTCTTCATAAGTTTCCTCCTTTTTTCTATAATTTCGTAAAAGGTCATAAAGCAAATATTAAAAATTCAAGTGTAAAGTCATATCATAAATTAAGGTAAATATGGTGTTGGGTTTACTGGTGTTCCATTTACTCTTACTTCAAAATGTAAGTGATATCCTGTTGAATTTCCAGTTGTTCCAACGCTCATAATTTGTTGTCCTTGGCTAACAGTCTGTCCTGCACTTACCAATCTTGATCCTGGTGCACCATGTGCATATAATGTCATAGTTCCATCATGATGATTGATAACAATATATTCTCCATAGCTTCTGTAATTTCCGTTTGCATATTTTAATGCAGTTGATGTAACAACTGTTCCTGCTTTTGCTGCTAATACTGGTTTTCCTGCTATTCCTGAACCACTGAAGTCAACACCTGTATGTCCACTATATCCCATCCAACCAGTGGTAATACTGTATCCTACAATTGGTCTAATATATCCACTGCTACTAGGATTATTGGTAATATTAGAAACATTTGAATTGCTTGCATTTGCAGCCTCTTGTCTTGCAATTGCTGCTAATTGTGCTTGTATGTCTCTTTTATCTTGTTCAAATTGTTCTAGTTCTGCTTGTGTATTTTTTTCATCTTCATTTAATTGTGCTACATAATTATCTTTTTCATTTTTGGTATTTTGTAATTCTGTTGCTTTTTGTTGTTTTTGTGCTCTTACACTATCCAATTCTTGTTTGCTTGTTTCAATGGTTTGTTTTGCTGTTTCGATTTCTTCTTGCTCTTTCTTGATTTTTTCCATTAAATCCATATCACTTTGTGTAATTTCTGATATCATATAATAGTTAGAAATTAAATCTGTTAAACTGCTTGAAGAAAGTAATACATCTAAATAAGAAGTTTCTCCTGCTTCATAAGCAGCTACTAATCTTTTTTCTAACAATTCTTGTTTATCATCATATTCTTCTTGTTTTTCATCTAATTTATTTTGTGCTTCTTCGATTTGTGCATTCATATCTGCTATTTGGCTATCTAGCTCATCGATTTCTGACTGTGCAGAAGAAATTTGCATAATTAAATCTTCTACTTGTTGTAAGGTTTCTGATTTTTCCGCATTGATATTTTCTAGTTCTTCTTTTGCTTCTTCTATTTTTTGATCTGTTTCATTACTACTTGCATTCAATTCTGATTTTGTTGCTGCTATAACTACATTAAATTGTAATATGATAATTGCTATAATCATTATTCCTATAATTTTAAGTCCTATTTTTTTCATTTTGTTTTTCTCCTTCTTCTCCTCTTACATTAGTTTCTTTTACTTCCTTAATATTGTGCTGTCATATCCTCTTGTGAATCTTCTTCTGTTTCTGTTCCTGGTACAAGTCCATTTGTGATATATGGGATTGGATTTGTTACCACCCCATTAATTCTAACTTCAAAATGTGCATGTGCTCCTGTTGAATATCCTGTTGAACCAACTTTTAAAACTGCTTCATTTTGTTTAACCGTTTGTCCAACCGTTACCAAAATTTCAGAACCATGTGCATATAATGTTGAAATACCACCACCATGGTCTATGATAACCATATTTCCATATGCTGTATTATATCCTGCTTTTGTTACAATTCCATCGTTGGCAGCTACAAAGTTGGCACCAATTGGTGCACTAATGTCCACACCTGTATGTAATTTATATTGTCCTGTTATTGGATGTACCCTCATTCCATAATTTGAGGTAATTTTGGTATATCCTGGTACTGGCCAAGCAAGCACGCCCCCTATATAGGCTGTATCTAATCCTTGCTTTGCAAGTTCTAATATTTGATTATTGACTTCTTCATATTGTTCCGTCATTTCATCAATTTGTGCTTGTTTTGCTTTTTCCTCATCTGATAATCTTGCTAAATAGTTTTCTCTTAATGTCATTGTATTTTGTAGAACAGTTGCAGTTTGTGTTTGCGTTTTCAACGCAGTCGCTAAAGATTCTTGGTTTTTCTGTAATTTTTGTTTTGATAATTCAATTTCTTTCTTTTCTGCTTCTACATCATTTAGTAACGCTTTATCTACTGATGTAATTTCTGTAATCAAGTAATAACTTGACAAAAAATCGGAAAGATTACTTGAATTTAGTAGTACATCGATATATTTTGTATCACCAGCTTCATAAATAGCTACTAATCGCTTTTCCATAATCTCTTTTTGCTTTTCATAATTCTTTTCTGCTACATCTAATTGTGATTGAATACTAGCAATTTCTTCTTGTAATTGTTCTACTTGTGTATTCAATTCTTCTATTTCGTTTTCTGATTCTCTGATTTTTTCGTCTAATTTTTCAATTTGTTGTAAATTTTCTGATAATTGACTTTGCACTTCTTCTAATTCTTCATTAGATTGGTTTATTTGATCTTGTAAATTTTGTTGTTGTGTTTGTAAGTCTGTTAAATTGTTACTGTTTGTATTGCTTGTATTATTTGTTGTATTATCTTCTGCATATACCGCAGTTATATATGTACAAATGATGATAAAAGCGAAAACACTACATAAAATTTTACGCATGCTCTCCTCCTATACTTTTAAATATTTTCTCATAGAAATAATACTTCCTATGGCTCCTATTCCAATTCCTAGTAACATATATATAA
>CALXVO010000164.1 GCA_944392065.1 uncultured Clostridia bacterium
AAAAAAATTTGAGAAATATACATACTACTAAGACGTATACTACAAATTTACGCTGAACAGTAACGATTTTATACTTTGCCATAGAAAAAATAAAGGCTGTTATAATTTTACAGCCCCTATAAAATTTATTTAATATAATCGTCTTATCTTTGGTCTTGATCTCTTTCTTCCACTCTATTTACTTGTTGTGATTTTTTAGCCAAATTCTTTTTCTGCACTTCTACAGCTACTTTTTTCATCATTTCACTTCTTTGTGCTTTACTACTACTACTTCCATACCTATTTACTCTTTCATTTATGGATTCTTGACTTTCTGCTAAAAGTCTTTCTGTTTTATCGGAAGATTCTAGATTTAACTCTTCCGCTTCCACTTCTCCTTCACTGTTTGCCATTTTCCACAATGCAATAATCGGAGAAAATACTATTTGTATAATATTTGGATTAGTTGTTTTGTCTTCACTTATTATATTTTTACTCATTATTTTTCACCTCATTTTTTTGAAAACAATAGGTTTTTTTATAAACTCTTTAGATGGTGTGTCCCCATCGTTTCATTTTTGAAACAATGGACCCGTCCCCTTGTTCCACATATTTATATTAACATAATTTTACAGAAAAATCAAGTCCTATCCCATATAATCTCTTAATTTCTTGCTTCTGCTAGGGTGTCTTAATTTTCTTAGTGCTTTTGCTTCTATTTGTCTAATTCTTTCTCTTGTAACATCAAATTGTTTTCCAACTTCTTCTAGAGTTCTTGCTTTTCCGTCTTCTAATCCAAATCTTAATTTTAGTACCATGGCTTCTCTTGGTGTTAATGTGTCCATTACTTCTTCTAATTGTTCTCTTAATAATGTATGTGCTGCTGAATCTTGTGGTGCTGGGCTATCTTCATCTTGTATGAAGTCTCCTAAGTGACTATCATCCTCTTCTCCTATAGGTGTTTCTAGAGAAACTGGGTCTTGTGCTATTTTTTGTATTTCCATTACTTTTTCTACACTAATTTCCATTTCTTTTGCAATTTCTTCTGGAGTTGGCTCACGTCCATTTTGTTGTAATAGTTGTCTTGATGTACGAATTAATTTATTTATGGTTTCTACCATGTGTACTGGTATTCTTATGGTCCTTGCTTGGTCTGCAATTGCTCTTGTTATGGCTTGTCTAATCCACCATGTTGCATAAGTACTAAATTTGAATCCTTTGTTATAATCAAATTTTTCAACTGCTTTTATTAATCCCATGTTTCCTTCTTGGATTAAATCTAAAAATAGCATTCCTCTACCTACATATTTTTTAGCAATAGTTACCACTAGTCTTAAGTTGGATTCTGCTAGTTTTTGTTTTGCCTCTTCGTCTCCAGTAACTATTTTTTGTGCTAAATCTGCTTCTTCTTCATATGTAAGTAATGGTATTTTTCCTATTTCTCTTAAATACATTCTTACTGGATCATCTACACTAACACCTTCTATGTTAGTTACATCCATGTCTTCTAGTTTTATTTCTTCTACATTTTCCAAATCTTCTATATCTGGTTCATCCATGTCATCATTTAGGTCTACACCAAGATCTTCAAATGCATCAAATACTTTATCGATTTCTTCTGGATTTGTATCGTCAAGTTCTGTTGCAAGTTCTCCATAAGTAATTTTTCCATTTTCTTTTGCTTTTTCTATTATTTTTTGTACTTTTTCTTCTGAGATTTCTTTTTTAGCATCATCATTGCCTTTGCCATCTTTTAATACTGCTGTGTCCATTTCTCCTGTTTGTTTATTTTCTTCTATTTCTTTTTTGCTTTTAACTTTTTCTATTTTTCCTTGTTTAGCTATTTCTTCATTTACTATTTCAGCTTTTTCTGATTTTTTCATTTTATACACTTTCCTTTCTTAGGCATAAATCTGGTTCAAAAAGAATTAAATTTTAGTCCCGTTCTTCTACTTGGCTTTAGCTAGTTTTAGTATTACGTCATTTAATTCTCTCTCAAGCTTTTTTATTTCTTCTTCTGTCATATTATTTGTATTTTCTAATTTCTTAATAATCTCATTTCGCATACTCACTAGTTTTTCTTTATTATATATGCTTATTAAATCTTCTATACATTTATTTAAGTCCGACACTCCAAAATCATCTGCCATAATTCCAGATAAATATCCTATTACCTCTTCTTCATCGAAAAAGTCTAATATATTTACCATGTTATTTTTTTCATATTGCTCATATATTTTAGCTATAATTTTCTTATTAATTTTAGTTTTAATATCATCTACTGTTATGATTTCTTTTATCTTGCTATAACTTTCTTTTGGGTAATTAACTAATATATATATAACCATTTTTTCTCTTTTTATTACAGCTTCGTCTATTTTCTCGTCTTCATCTTTTTTAATTAAATTTCTTATTGGTGTTCTTTCTAACACTTTTTTATCGTTTGTTTTACTATATACTAGTTTATTTACTTCACCATAGATTGCCTCTTTGGAAATTCCATACTCTTTTGCTATTTTGTCTATGTATACCTCTTTTTCCATATTGTTATCTACTTTAGAAAGTATTTTTGCTACTTCATTCAAGAATTTTATTTTATCATTTATATTTTCTAGATTCAGGTTTTGTTTTAATATCTTTACTTTAAATTCTACTAATGATATAGCTGAATCCACGCATTTTTGAAATCTTTCAG
>CALXVO010000165.1 GCA_944392065.1 uncultured Clostridia bacterium
AGCAGAAAAAGGCAGTACGGTCCGGATATGATATGGATATCATCCCTTCCGATCTGAATACCTACGGAGGGGAAGCCAAGAGATTGCTGGAGGATCTGCAGTCAAGAAATGAGAGAATGTTCCTTGTGACTGTTCTTTTTTTAAACACTGCCAGGACAAAGCAGGAACTGGATAATGCAGTGCTGCAGACAGCGGGTATTGCACAGAAATATAACTGTATGCTCCGCCGGCTGGATTATCAGCAGGAGGAAGGTCTGATGAGCAGTCTGCCTCTGGGACTCAATCAAATCGAAATCCAGCGCGGGCTTACCACGAGTTCTACGGCGATTTTCGTCCCATTTACAACGCAGGAATTATTCCAGAACGGGAAAGAAGCGCTATATTATGGAATCAATGCCTTGTCCAGTAATCTGATTATGGTGGACCGGAAACTTTTGAAGAATCCCAACGGATTGATACTGGGGACACCGGGTTCGGGAAAAAGTTTTTCGGCAAAACGCGAGATTGCCAACTGCTTTCTGTTGACTGGAGATGACATAATTATTTGTGATCCGGAGGCTGAGTATGCCCCGCTGGTACAGCGGCTGCATGGCCAGGTAATCCGGATTTCTCCTACTTCAAAGGACTATATCAATCCCATGGACTTGAATCTGGACTATTCCGATGATGAAAGCCCATTGTCCTTAAAGTCTGATTTTATCCTATCTTTGTGTGAACTGATTGCCGGGGGAAAGGATGGACTTCAGCCGGTCCAGAAAACAATCATTGACCGCTGTGTGAGGCTGGTCTATGCAGATTATTTGAATGACCCGCGCCCGGAGAATATGCCGATTCTGGAAGATCTCTATCATTTGCTCCGCAGTCAGGAAGAAAAAGAGGCTCAATATATTGCCACATCATTGGAAATCTATGTGACTGGCTCTTTAAATGTATTTAACCATCGCACAACGGTTAACATCCAGAACCGGATTGTCTGCTATGACATCAAGGAGCTGGGAAAGCAGCTAAAAAAGATTGGGATGCTGGTAGTTCAGGATCAGGTGTGGAACCGGGTCACTATCAATCGGGCGGCCCATCGGTCAACCCGGTACTATATTGACGAAATGCACCTGCTTTTAAAAGAGGAGCAGACGGCAGCCTATACAGTGGAAATCTGGAAGCGTTTCCGAAAATGGGGTGGAATCCCAACAGGAATTACGCAGAACGTCAAGGATCTTTTGTCCTCCCGCGAAGTAGAAAACATCTTTGAAAATTCCGATTTTGTGTATATGCTCAACCAGGCGGGAGGAGACAGGCAGATTCTTGCAAAGCAGCTGGGAATCAGCCCACATCAGCTGTCCTATGTGACCCATTCCAGTGAAGGAGAGGGGCTGCTGTTTTACGGCAATGTGATTTTGCCATTTGTAGACCGGTTCCCGAAGGATACAGAGCTGTACCGGATTATGACAACGAAGCTGCAGGAAGTTGGGGAGGTGTGAGACGTGTGTTAAGAATACGCCGGAAATGGATTTTACGTTTCTGGACGAATGGAACAATCGAATTTATCAGGGGGATTGCCTGAAATTGATGAAACAAATTCCAGAGGAAATGGTTTCATTGATTGTGACGGATCCGCCGTATGGGATTTGTTATCAAAATCAGTTTGCCTCTGTTCCTCATGAGGTACTGGTCGGAGACGAAGGGATAGACTATAAGACATTTGCCGGGGAAAGCTATCGAATTTTACGCATGAACAGCCATGCGTATTTTTTTACCCGTTTTGACTGTTATCCATACCATTTTCAGTACCTGAAAGAAGCGAGATTTACCATAAAGAACTGCCTTGTGGTTCAAAAGGCCGCACTTGGAGGAATTGGGGATTTAAGAGGGAGTTATGCCAGCAGTGCAGAATGGGTGATTTTTTGTCAGAAAGGGAGACGGGAATTTAACCAAACGAAACTGCTTGAAAACCGGTATCCGGAAGGAACGCAATTCCATAAGGGAAGGGAAGCCAGCAAAAGGTATAAAACCCGGTTCCCGGACTGCTGGTTCGGACCAGAATACCCAAAAGCAACCTGTCATCCGTCCTGGCAGAGAAAGCGGGGAATCTTTCATCCAACAGTAAAAAACGTAGAATTTCTTTCCTGGCTGATTCAGATTTCCAGTAATCCTGGAGAGTTGGTCTTTGACGGGTTTATGGGAACAGGGAGTACCGCTGTCGCAGCCTGCATGACCGAGCGGAGCTATCTCGGAGCCGAGATTTCTCCAAAATATTGGGAAATGGCGCAGAAACGAATTTTAGCATGGACAAAGCAAAACAAGAATGAGGGAGGTGCATAGGAAATGAACAATCAATATTCAGAAGTATTTATCAGAAGAGCATTGGAATTAAATCAGGACGATGTGGTACAGGAGTTGTCGGAGGCACTCATTGTCTGCCGGGGGGCGGCTCGTGATATTGCGGAGTTGAGTAAAGACGGCAGAGCGGGCATGATGCGGCTCATGGAAATCTGGTGTCTGCTGGAACAACCAATGGAAGATTTTTCCGTATCTGGCTCGGAACCGTCAGTCCTTGCAAAACTGCTGGGGCAGGTATTGGCTGCGATGATTCTTCATCCGGTTTCGGGAAGCAAAGGACTGGCAATTTGTTCAGAACTTTCCTACATGGCAGAAGAGATTTTAGCAGGTGACTGGTTTGAATAAGGAGCCGCGTCTGCATTTTACAGAGGAAGAGCGTGGGAACTCATCGTTGGAGAAACCAATCCGAAAAGCAGAGAAGGCAGCAAAACGGGCAGAGCGGGCGCAGGAGAAAATTCCAAAGCGTAAAATCCGGAAAACCATTGTTGAGCCGGATACGGGAAAGGTCAGTTCAAAGTTGGTTTTGGAAGAGAAAAAGAAACCACCTTCAAAGCTTACCTACGGGATTCAGGATACGCCGGGAAAGATTATTACCGGAAAAGCGCATAAAGAAATCCGGGAGTCGGAACAGGATAATGTGGGTGTGGAAAGCGCCCATAAATCAGAAGAAATGCTGGAAACCGGCGGCAGGCTGCTTCGGGAAGGCTATCGCTCTCATAAACTAAAGCCTTATCGGAAAGCGGCCCAGGCAGAACGGCGTCTGGAAAAAGCAAATCTGCAGGTACTGTACCAAAAAGCATATCAGGATAATCCAGCGCTTTCCAGTAATCCATTGTCTCGCTGGCAGCAGCGGCAGGCAATCAAGAAACAGTATATAGCCGCTAAACGTACCAGACAGACTGCGGGAACCGCTGCGAAGGGAGTGGGAAAAACGGCGAAATCCGCAGGGAATGTTGCGGGGAGAACGGGACAGGCAGCAGATTTTGTACGGAAGCACAAGAAAGGGGCGTTACTTTTACTTGCACTGTTCCTTCTTGTCTGCGTATTGATGAGCATGGTGTCCTCTTGCTCTATGATGGCAAGCAGTATCGGCTCTGTAGTATCTGGCTCTACATACCCTTCAAAGGACGAAGCGCTTTTGGGGGCAGAGGATGCCTATGCGGCAATGGAAGCGGAGCTGCAGTCGTATTTGGACAATTATGAGAGAACGCACAGTTATGATGAATACCACTTTGACCTGGATGAAATCAAACATGACCCCTATGTGCTGATGTCGCTGTTAACTGCTTATTATCAGAAGGAGTGGACGCTTTCAGATGTAGAGGGACTGCTTGATACCCTATTTGACCGGCAGTATATCTTGACAGAAGAAGTTGAGGTGGAAACCCGTTATGACAGTGAGGACGACCCTTACGATTATTATATCTGCTATGTAACCTTGGAGAATTTTGACCTGTCTCATCTTCCGGTTTACTTTTTGAGCGAGGAACAGCTGAGCTTATATGCCATGTATATGCAGACGCTGGGAAACCGGCCGGATTTGTTTCCGCAAAGCGAGTATCCCAATGCGTCAGGGCGGGAGGAATACCTGGATTATGATGTGCCGCCGGAAGCATTAGAGGATGAAACCTTTGCCGCTATGCTGGCAGAGGCAGAGAAATATCTGGGAATGCCCTATGTCTGGGGCGGCTCCAGTCCGGCCACCAGCTTTGACTGCTCTGGTTTTATCTCCTGGGTTCTCAATCATTCCGGCTGGAATGTGGGACGCATGACGGCCAATGGCCTTTTCAATTACTGTACGCCGGTATCCAGCACCAATGCAAAACCGGGAGATTTAATCTTTTTCCAGGGAACCTATGATACGGCAGGAGCCTCTCATGTGGGGCTTTATGTGGGCGGGGGAATGATGATCCACTGCGGAGATCCGATTTCCTACGCGAATATCAACACCAGCTATTGGCAGAGCCATTATCTGACCTTTGGGCGACTTCCATGAAAGGAGAGTTAGAAATTATATGAATCCCAAAATTAAAAAGCTGCGGGCAGAGCGCAGTAAAAATGAAGAGAAAATCGCGGCAATCCGAGCGAAAAATGCGGAGATTGATAAGCAGATTACGGAACTGGAAAATACAGATATTGTGGGAACGGTGCGGAGTCTGGGCGTAACGCTGGAAGAACTGGCAGCTATTATCCAGGCAGCGAAACAAAATGTACCCATACCTGAACCAGATAGGAGGGAGGAAACTGCTTATGAAGAATAATTGTTTTTGGATGTTATCGGGCCTGGTGGCGGCCCTTTTTTCGTTTCTGGTTTCAGTGACACCGGCTTATGCCATGGCGGAAGAACCGGCGGAGACCGTCGAGGCCGCTCCGGAAGAAGGAGAGCCATTGT
>CALXVO010000166.1 GCA_944392065.1 uncultured Clostridia bacterium
ATGGAGGAGCTGCTAAAAATATTTTATGTGCTACATCAAGTCACTTCTGTAGTGCAGAAAAACAATTTAGATTTCCATTAGAATTAGGAAATCAAAGACCTCCTTCTGCTCAATGGACAGTAACAGGTTCTGGTGCTACAATATTGTCTAATACAAATATGGACAAGGATTGCCCTCAAATAACTTATATAACACCCGGAAAAATAGTAGACATGGGAGTTAAGGATGCTAATAATATGGGAGCAGCAATGGCACCCGCAGCATTAGACACATTAATTACTCATCTACAGGATACTGGAAGAAAGCCAAGCTATTATGATGCTATTATTACTGGTGATTTAGGATATATAGGCAAAGAAATATTAACTGAAATGGCTGAAAGCAAAGGGTATAATATAAAGAATAACTATAATGATTGTGGTGTATTAATTTTTGATAGAGAAACTCAAGATACTCACTCTGGTGGTAGTGGATGTGGCTGTGTTGGTTCTGTGTTTTCCGGATATTTTTATAAAAAGTTGAAAGAAAAAAATATTAATAGAATTCTTTTAATAGCAACTGGAGCTCTGATGAACTCCACAAGTTCACAACAAGGAGAAAGTATCCCTGGCATAGCTCATGCTATAGCAATTGAGAATTGTGAGTTGTGAGATGAGATGTGGGATGTGGGATGTGGGAGATGTGATATGGGAGATGTGTGATGTGGGAGATGTGATGTGGGAGATGTGATGTAAATGATTAGTAATTTCACTCATTCTTTTTATCAGAAATTAATAAATTTTATTTTAATATTTTAAAGTTATATTTTTAACTAACCTGAATGACTTTTTATTAGCTAAAGACTAAAGTTAATAATTATTTATAAAGAAAGGATTTTAATTTAAATGGAATTTTTACAAAGCATAGACTGGATGCAACTACTTAGATGTTTTGTAGTTGGCGGATTAATTTGTATAATTGGACAAATTTTAATAGATAAAACGAAACTTACCTCAGCTAGAATTCTTGTTACTTTTGTTACTACAGGAGTAATTTTAGGTGCACTTGGAATTTATCAATATATAATCGACTTCGCTGGATGTGGTGCAACCGTTCCTTTATTAGGTTTTGGAGCCAATCTAGCAAAAGGTGCTATCACAGAAGCACAAACTTCCGGACTTCTTGGAGCTTTTATCGGAGGCGTAAAAGCTTCTGCTGGTGGAATTGCTGCTGCAATATTCTTTGGATACATCGCTTCTTTAATTGCAAAACCGAAAATAAAAAAACAATAGTAAAAGTTGGACAGATAGGAGAGTGTCCCTTCTGTCCAAGTTCAAGTTTCTATGCTTTTTTTGCAAGTTCTACAACTTCTGTAAAAGCTTTTGGGTCTGTCACAGCAAGTTCTGCTAACATTTTTCTATTAATTACAATATTAGCTTTTTTTAGACCTGCGATAAATTTACTATATGTTAATCCATTTTGTCTAGCAGCTGCATTTATTCTTGCTATCCATAATTTTCTGAAATTACTTTTTTTGTCTTTTCTTCCTACATATGCATACATTCCTGATTTCATAACAGCTTGTTTAGCCATTCTGAATCTATAATGTTTTGCACCATAATACCCTTTTGCTCTTTTTAATATTTTTTTATGTTTTTTACGTGTAATTATTGCTGTTTTTACTCTTGCCATTTTTCTTCACCTTCCTTAAATTTTCATGTTTTTTCTTTTAATTATAAAATTGATTATAAAATCAAATCAAAAGCAAGTATTGCTAGGAAAGCTACCTAAAAATTTTGAAATAATACTGGTGTATATCGAAAATTTTTTAGTGACGCTTGACACCGCAAGACGTAGCTTTTCATTTAATTTTTAAATTTTAATCAAAAACGAGTATTCCTAGGCGAACGAATAAAAATTTTTGAGATAGTACGTGTTGTAAATCGAAAAAATTTTTATGAAGTTCAACGAAGTAAGACGACGTTTTTCATTAAAATTTTAGTTGCCATATGGTAATAATCTCTTAATACCTGCCTCGCATGTTTTATCTGCATAAGCATCTTGTACTTTTCCTCTAGTTTTTGCTCTTGGAGTCTTGTTTGCTAAAAGATGTCTTCTATTTGATTTTGTTCTTTTTACTTTTCCTGTAGCAGTATATGAATATCTTTTCTTTGCTGCTTTGTTTGTTTTTAGTTTTGGCATAACTTATTCCTCCTTGTGAATTTAATTTTATATATAATATTTTTATATATTATCAAAATTATTATGTATATATTTATTACTTATAAACTTATATATGTAATATTGTAGTAACTATTATATACATTTCTTTTTAAGCTTTTTTAGCTAAGATAACAAACATATTTTTACCTTCTAAAATAGGCTTCTTTTCTGGACTCGCAATATCTTGTAGTGCTTCCACAAATTTATTTAAATTATCTTCCCCAAGTTTTACATAATTTAATTCTCTTCCTCTGAATCTAACTGTTATTTTAACTTTGTTGCCATCTTCTATAAATTTTCTTGCATTTTTAACCT
>CALXVO010000167.1 GCA_944392065.1 uncultured Clostridia bacterium
TTAGAGTTAGAAACATTTGAAAAAGAAAGATTATTTTTGTTATATCAATTGATACATAGACCATTTAAAGTAGATTTTACAGGAAACTGTAGAATGACGAAAATTATATCAAAAGTGCATAAAATACGTTATTTCAAGAGATTGGAATAGCGTATTTTTTCTGTCTAGAGTATTCAAAAATCCTTCTACATCATCAAATTTTGTTCTAGAAAAATTTTCTAGAACAGAAATCTAAACAAAAAATTGAAGAAATAAAAAGTATCGAAGAATAAAATTAAGTCAAATCAAGTGTTTTAAGATTATTTTCTAGAAAATTTCTAGAAAAAGTTAGATTTAAATTTTGATGGAAAGGAGGTCTATAATGTATGAATTCACCCCATTTAAAAAAACAGATAAACTTTTATTTGAAAGTTTTATACAATTTCCAAGAGAGTTATTAAATAGAGAAGAATATAAAGTTCTATCACCAAACGCTATGTTACTGTATTCTATTCTGACCGATAGGTTAGGTTTATCATTTAAACAAATAGAAAGTAACAAAAAGATACAATACTATGATGAAAAAGGCGATATGTATGTAATTTCTACAAGAGAAGAAATACAAGAAAAATTGCATATTGGACGTTCAGCACTTGATACAGCAGTTTTACAATTAAAAGAATGTAATCTTATAAAAGAAACAAAGCAAGGTAAAAATATGCCAAATATTATTTATTTAGGCAAAACAATTGGAATGATAGAAAATGAAAAAATAGAAGAAATTAGGAGTGCTCAAAATCAGCATTCAGGAGTGCAGGAAATCAACACTCACGAGTGTATAAATTCTACAGTCCATAATAACAATAATAATAAATATATAAATAATAACTATATAGGCTATCAGGGTAAAAAAAGTGGCTATCAAGGCAGAACTTATCCACCTGGATATTTAGACAAGTTATATGCTAATCATATTCCATAAAATGATAGTACAGAAGGTTATAAAAAATTAAACGGAATCACCAATTTAATCAATTTGATAGAAAATAAATATTAAGGAGGATTTTTTAATGTTAAATAGCAATGTTAAAGATAGATTTATAGATGAAAAAACAGGAATAGAATATATAAAACAAGGCGATTATTACTTGCTTAATTTAGTATTAGCACCAGAAGAAACAAATTATAAAATTGGAAAATATGGCAGAATGAAATTGAATTATTTAATAAATCATAAAAAAGCTGAATACACAATTTTATTTATGGAAAGCAGACTAAATAGATATTTACACGAAATAGATATTGCTTGTGAAGAGAGAGTAAAAACAATTATATCTCAGTTAGTAAAACAAGAAAATGTAACAGAAGAATTAAAAGCAACAAATCAAATGGAATGGGTTGGCAAGATGAATTCAATTAGAAATCGTGCAGAAGAAATTGCATTAAATGAAATAATTTATGTGTAGGAGGTATCAAAATGGATGAAGTAAGATTATATGAAATGTATTTAAATGAGGCTATTGAGGAAAGAAAAAATGATTTAATAAATAGAAACGAAGATTACAAAAAATTAAGAGAAAAATTTAATGAGATTATGAATAAATATCCTAATTTACAACTTATTTTAGAAAAAGATGTAGAGTTAATTTTAAATGAAACAGAATGCAAGATGTTGCAAAAGTTAGCCTCAATCTATATGGAAATTTTAGACTTAGAAGAAAAAGAAATTTTCCTTTTAGGTGGAAAAGAAATGTATTTTTATCTAAAAGATTCAGGAGTTATTAAAGAAAAATAAGAATAAAAATTTAAAATTTTAGAAGAAATTTCAAATGAGATTTCTTCTTTTTTAATCAATTTTTAGTAAAAATCAGCCTACAAATTAGGTAATATTACAAAATGAAATATTTAAAGCAAGCGACGCATTTATACTCCCGTATAAATACAAAGTACAAATTCCTACAATAGAAATTTGTAATGGGGAAATTCTTTCCCCAAACCCCATAAAAAAATTGGAAGGAGAGATAAAAGTTATGAGAGAAAGAACAATTAAAAAGCAAATGTGGATTAATCAAGAAGAAGATAATTTATTAAAATTAAAATCTAAAAAGGCAGGGTTAAATGAATCCGAATTTTTAAGAAGTTGTATTAAAGGATACAAAATAAAAGAACAACCTACAAAAGAAATAAGAGAATTTATAAAACAAATTTCTGGTATAGCAAATAATATAAACCAAATAGCAATAAGAGTTAATGTTAGAGGATACATCCAAAAAGAAGAACTAGAATATTTAAGAAATACTATTAATCAATTTATTTTAGAATTTCAAAAGAAAGTATATTCAAGAGAATAGGAGATGATATAATGGCTGTTATAAAAATTAAAAATATAAAAAAAAATTTACAAGCAGTTTTAAATTACGGTAAAAATGGAGAAAAAACAGAATATGGAATTTTAGTATCAAGTATTAACTGCAATATAGATACTGCTTATGAAGAAATGGCACTTACTAAAAAATTCTTTCATAAAGAAGGTAAAACTTTAGGTTATCACATAATACAATCATTTAAAGGAAATGAAGTACCTTCAGAAAAAGCAAATCAAATAGGAAGAAAACTTGCTGAAGAACTATGGGGAGATAAATATCAATTAGTTATCTGTACTCATATAAATAAACAAAATGTCCATAACCATATTATTTTAAATTCTGTTTCTTTTATAGATGGAAAGAAATATCATAATTCTAATGCGGAGATTGCATTTATGAAAGATGCATCCGATAGATTATGTTTAAATTATGGACTATCTATTATAAATACACCTAAAGGTGATAAAGAAAAAGAATTTAGACAAAAGAGTATAGATTATTTTAATTGTAGAGACGAAAAAATTCAAAAGATAATAAATGACATAGATGAAGTAATAAAAAACGTTAAAAAGTATTCTGACTTCAAATTAGTTTTAAAAGCAAAGGGGTATGAAAACTTTAAGGATTATGGCAAATATTTAACAATGAAAACACCATATTTCCAAAGAAATGTTAGAATTGATAGAGTATTTGGAGAAAGATATTCTGTTCAGGGGATAAAAAATAGAATTTATGGATATGATAAAGAAGAATTACCACCTGTAGCAAATTTAAAAAAGAAATATTATAGGAAAATATATACTGGACAAAAAATAAATAGACTTTTACTTAAGACAAGTTCTTTATATAGATTATATGTGCATTATTTATATGCTTTTAAACTCTTACCTACTAAAAATGAATA
>CALXVO010000168.1 GCA_944392065.1 uncultured Clostridia bacterium
CTGTCCCGTATCATGGCGTTGAGCTCCCTGAGCGCCGGGCTGTTCTTGCCAAAGATCACAAGTCCCGTGGTGTTCCTGTCCAGCCTGTTTGCGGGAGCAGGGGCAAAGGTCGGATCTGAAGCCGGGTCGTAATCGCCTTTTTCTGTCAGATAAGCTGCGACCTGGTTGGCGAGATGATCTTTTTTTTCCTTTCCGTCGCCGTGAGTCAGCAGACCGAAAGGTTTTGAAACGACGATTATATTATCATCCTCGTATATGACGGAAAAGGTCCTGCGGGCAGATGGTCTTCTGACATCACGCCGAAACTTCGCGGCCTGCTCGTCGGACACATAGACCGTTATCTCATCTCCCGGGATGATTACGGTTTCGGGGGTCTTCCGCCGTCCGTTGACTCTGACGTCTTTGCGTATCATCCGGTAGATATGGCTCAGAGGAGCCTTGGCAAAATACTTTTTCAGAAAACGATCAAGGCGCTGATTGCCTTGATTTTCCTCGACTGTTATTTTTATCATATCACACATTATACACCAAAACACCTTGAGAAAAAACCCTTTATCTGATAAAATGTGCGTGTAAGATTTGTGGAGGTCAGCAATGAAAAAGTTCAAAGATTTTCTTTATGATAAAAATGATATACTCATCGCGCTGCTCATCCTTGTGGCGGCGGCGCTCCTGATAATATGGCGCATGGAAGCGATCATGGAATATCCCAAGACTCTGCTGAGCGACGATACGGTCGCCGAAGAACCGGCTCCTGACGAAGGCCTGCAGTCCGGCGAAGCTTCCGGAGAAGAAGGCGGCGATCAGTCCGAAAGCGAAGACGGCGGCTCGTCCTCTGAAACTTCCGGAGCTCTGTGGTCAAACGGCGCTTTAACCCGCGACGTGGAAGTTACGATCCCGGGAGGAAGCAGCGCCTATGACGCGGTTCAGATCCTCATCAACGCGGGTCTCTTTGAAAGTTATGAAGAATATCAGGGCATATGCGATGAAAACGGCTGGAATCATCAGAATGTCAGCGCGGGTCCGATAACCTTTGAAGCCGGTTTTACAAAGACCGACGTGGCCCGTGGCATCAACTCTACCTGGTAATCAAAGCTAAAAGCGCCTCAAAGCCGGAGGCGCTTTTTCTCATCTGAAAACGCCGGAAGTCATATCAGCGGCTCAGCAGTTCTATGACTCTCTGCAGTCTCGCCCTCTGTTTCGCGTCCATCATCGGCGTAAGGTTCTTTAACATCATCAGCTGTTTATCGTAGGTTATATTATTGGCCCGAAGCTGATTTTTTATTTTCAGTATTTCCCGCTCAAGTTCGGCGTCGCTTTTGGAAGCAAGGCGTTCTGCGGCCGCTTTATCCACGCGGCCTCCCTGAGATATTCCAAGCTGGGACGCTATTTCAGCGATCATTTTATCATCTAACTCCATAATTACCTCCTGTGGATTCTTTCTCTTACAATCTATGCACAGCCTGCGGAAAATTTTCATAATATGGTGATATAAGCGAGGAGGTATACATATGGCAAAAAATACGGGAGTATTGGGCATTGCCGCCGTATTGCTCATCATAAAAGGACGGGGCAGTCAGGGTCTTGGCTCCTTTCAGCCCGAGCCTGTACTGAGCGATCTGCACAGGATAGCGGGCATCGTAAATCGAATGGATCAGATGGGGCAGATGGCTCTCCACCCGCCGAAACTGCCTTCCCTGCCCCCTCCGGGCGAACTTTTGGGCTCTGATCCGGCAGATCTGAAAGGGCTCATGGAAGCTTTCGGACCTGTGCTTTCGGCTTTCGGTTCTTCGCATCCCTCGACGCCGGGAGACGGCCGCGGCGACAGGAGTTGACAAAAGGGCCGTATTCCGTTAAAATCAGATCAGATCTGAATACACACGAAAATTTTAAGTGGATTTTTCCGGACTATGTCATCTTTTCGCCACACAGCCTTTTGCTGTGTGGCTTTTTATATATTGCCAAAGACAGGAGAAAACTTATGAGCGAAAGTTTTATGAAAGAGAAACCCGTCCTTCCTCTGATACTGTCCATGTCGCTGCCTATGGTCATATCCATGCTCGTCAACTCTCTGTATAACATAGTTGACAGTTTTTTTGTGGCAAAGATCAGCGAAGACGCCATGACCGCTCTTTCCCTGGTGTTTCCGGTACAGAATTTTATCAACGCGGTAAGCATAGGCTTCGGCGTCGGATTAAACGCCGTAATAGCTTATCATCTGGGCGCCGGCGAAAAAGAACAGGCTGACAGAGCCGCCACTTTGGGGCTCATGCTCTCGGGCGTCCACAGCGTTATACTGCTTATCGGAAGTATGGTAATAATGCCGGCGTTTCTTCGGAGTTTTACGGATTCTGTCGCCGTTATAGATATGGGGCTTGAATATTCTTACATTGCCTTTGCTTTCGCGCCCGTCATCGTTATTACTCTGGCGTACGAAAAGTTTTTTCAGGCCGTCGGGCGTATGAAAGCAACCATGTTTACCATGATGAGCGGATGCGTTGCCAACATCATTTTGGATCCGCTGCTGATCTTCGGGCCGGGTCCTTTCCCGGAAATGGGTATAAAAGGAGCGGCTCTTGCCACAGGTCTCGGACAGGCTCTTACTCTGGCCGTTTATCTTGTCATATTTGTCAGGAGGCCTACAGGTCTGAAAATCAGCAGAAAATATCTCCGCCCCGAAAAGAACATGATACTCAGGCTTTATTCCATCGGAATACCGGCTACCCTCAATCTCGCCCTGCCTTCAATACTTATATCTTCCCTCAACGCCATTCTGGCCTCTTTTTCGGAAGTATACATACTGGTGCTGGGCATATATTACAAATTGCAGACTTTCCTGTACCTTCCGGCCAACGGTATCATACAGGGTATGAGGCCTCTCGTAGGCTATAATCACGGCGCGGGCGAACACGGCCGTGTGGAGCAGATATATAAAATAGTTCTGAGTATGTGCGTCGCCATCATGGCGGCCGGCAGCGTCATCTGCCTGCTGATTCCGGAGACTCTCATGGGTCTTTTTACC
>CALXVO010000169.1 GCA_944392065.1 uncultured Clostridia bacterium
ATTTTTTCATTTGTGCTTTCTTTTACACTAGCAAGTCTTTCTACTTCTTTTGTCGCATCTTCTTCAAGATTTCCAAGTTGCTGTGTATCTACTGCTGTATCATTTGTTACTTGATTTGCAGTTATTTTGTATTCACCATTTTCTAATGTAATTTGTACATCAATTGTAATAGATCCTTCCAATAATGTATAGCCTTCTGGTGCTGCTTTTTCACTTATTACAAATCTGCGTGTTCCTTCTCCACCTATTGTTAGATTATCAATTAAAATTTCTCCGCTTCCATTTGTTCTTAAGTCATCATAGGTATTAATTACTGTTCCTTCTGTATTTACTTCTTCTACTTTAAACACAGCATCTTGTAATCTATTTCCAAGTCCATTTACTTTTATTAGTTTAATTTTAAAGTCTCCTGTTGCTCCTGGTAATACTAGTTCTTCATAATCGTCATCGTCTTCGTATCCCCAGCCTTTTTCTGATTCTCCCGGATTGTAGTTATTCTTTTGCTCTTCTTCTAAATTGTCCGGTGTTGAGTCTCTGTCTTCTACTTCTTCTTTGTCTTTATCTAGGTCCCCTGTTATTTCTGCTACATTCTTTAAGCTTGTATTTGTTTCTCCTTTTGTTGCCACTACCTCACACTCTATTTGTACATCTATGTAGTCTAGATTGCTTCCATCAAATGCGTCTATTATTACTTTGTCGTCTCCTGCTTTTCTGTCTGCATAGATTGTATCTCTATTTGGATTTGTTGTGTTTGGTGATGTTATGTCTGTTGTTACTTCTCCGTTTGCTCCTGCTACCCATCCATATTGTGTATTTATTGTACTATTCTCTTTTAAGGCTAATCCATTTGGTAAGTAGTCTGTTATTTCGGTTGCATATCCTGCTATTTCTCCTTCGTTATATACTCTTATTGTGTATATTACACTATCTCCTGTATTTACTTGTAACGGTGTTTTGGTATGTGTTTTTTCTACTGTTGTTATTGTTCTATTGTATAATCCTTGTAGATTATTACCACTATCGGAACTATTTACTTGTGGTTCTCTACTTGGTTCTACAGGTGCTCCATTTATTGAAGTAACAAATTTTCTTAATGCTAAATCGAAATAACTGTTTTCAATGGTTACTTCTATGGTATTTCCGTTTGCTCCAATATTTTTTACTTCTCCGCTTATGTGCTCTACTGATGCCACATAGTTTCCATTATTTAATGTTACATTTACTTGTATTACAATTGGTTCTGCTAATAGTTCATATCCTGTAGGTGCTGTTGTTTCTGTTATTCTGTATCTGTGGCTTCCTACGCTTGTTAATCCTATTTTTGGAGTTACCACTTCTCCTACTTCATTGGTTGTTAAATTATCGTATGTGTTTAATACTTCATTTGATTCTCCAATTTCTTCTACTTTAAATACTGCATTTTGCAATTTATTTCCTAAAGCATTTTCTTTTATTATCTTAATGTCAAACTCTCCTATTGCTGCTGGTAATACTAGTTCTTCGTAATCGTCATCGTCTTCGTATCCCCAGCCTTTTTCTGATTCTCCCGGATTGTAGTTATTCTTTTGCTCTTCTTCTAAATTGTCCGGTGTTGAGTCTCTGTCTTCTACTTCTTCTTTGTCTTTATCTAGGTCCCCTGTTATTTCTGCTACATTCTTTAAGCTTGTATTTGTTTCTCCTTTTGTTGCCACTACCTCACACTCTATTTGTACATCTATGTAGTCTAGATTGCTTCCATCAAATGCGTCTATTATTACTTTGTCGTCTCCTGCTTTTCTGTCTGCATAGATTGTATCTCTATTTGGATTTGTTGTGTTTGGTGATGTTATGTCTGTTGTTACTTCTCCGTTTGCTCCTGCTACCCATCCATATTGTGTATTTATTGTACTATTCTCTTTTAAGGCTAATCCATTTGGTAAGTAGTCTGTTATTTCGGTTGCATATCCTGCTATTTCTCCTTCGTTATATACTCTTATTGTGTATATTACACTATCTCCTGTATTTACTTGTAACGGTGTTTTGGTATGTGTTTTTTCTAAAGTTGTAGTAGTTCTATTAAATACGTTTTGTTTTGTTTCTTCACTTACTTGTGGTTCTCTGCTTGGGTCTACAGGTGCTCCATTTATTTGTGTAATGAATTTTCTTAATGCTAAATCGAAATAGCTATTTTCTATGGTTATTTCTATAGTGTTGTCATTTACCTCTAAACTTTTTACTGCTCCGTTTTCTATACTAACTGATTGTGCTGTTTCTTCTACATTTAAGTTATTTGTTTCAAGATTTATGGTTGTCGTTAAAGTTTCTGCTGCATTAAAGTTTTCTCCTTGTAAATTGCTTTCATTAATAACTTCTTCTGGTCTAGTTGCACTAACATTTGTTACGGTATAAACTCCGTTTATTAATTCTACTGTTACTTCAAGTCTTATTGGTTCTCCTAATAATTCGTAGCCATCTGGTGCGTCTTCCTCTGTTATTATAAATACACGTGTTCCAACTCCTGATATAGCTATTCTCTCTGTTACTACCTCTCCTGTTTCGTCTGTTGTAAGTCCTTCATACGTGTTTATAACATCTCCTTGTGAGTTAAGTTCCTCAACTTTAAAGGTTGCTCCAGATAATTTATTTCCTAAACCATTTACTTTTATTAGTTTTAATTCAAAATCTCCTATTGCTGATGGCAAAATTAATTCTTCGTAGTCATCATCATCTTCATAACCTTCTCCACTTTCAGACTTGTCTGGATATGGCGTAGGATTATAATTTTCTATTTGCTCTTCTGTTAGGTTACCTGGTGTTGAATCTATATCTTGTATTTCATCTGGCACCTCTTTGCCCTCTTTATCTGTTGCTTTTGTTATTTCTGCCACGTTCTTTAGACTAGTTTCTGTGTTTCCATAGTCTGCTACTACTTCACATTCTATTTGTACATCTATGTATCTTACGTTTGTTCCTTCTACTCCATTTAATAAGTTGTCTGCTAAAGCTGTTGTTATAATAGTTTTACCGTCATTACTTGGGTTGCTCCACCCATTATCTATATTAATTTGACTATCTGCAATAAATCTTAATCCATCTGGTAAGTAGTCTGTTATTTCTGTTGCATATCCATCTACAGTTCCTTCATTGTAAATTCTTATAGTATATACTACTCTATCTCCTGGTTTTACTTGTATTGGTTCTTTTGAATGCGTTTTTTCTAATGTTGTGATATCTCCATTTACTAAACTATTTATAGTATCTAGAGTTATTTGTGGTACTCTATTCTCTGGCGAAATTACTGTTTGTCCATCTGCTGATGTTATGGATTCTATGAATTTTCTTAATGCTAAATCAAATATCTTTCTCGGTGGTTTTGTATATGTAACACTATCTTCATATGTTTCTTTTGTTCTTTCTACTATTGCTACTGGTTGTTCTGCTGTATCTGCTCCTTCTACTGACCAATAAGTAACTTCTGTGTTAAAGTAGCCTCCATTTATTGTTAAGGTAACTGTATCTATATTTGTTGTATTTGATACTACTATGTAGAATTCATTTCCAATTGTGTCTTCCAAACTATTATATGTTGTAGTACCATCTGCATTTTGGTATCTTATTACATTAATTGGGCTTCCGCTTCCATTAGTAAATGTTCCATTTAATGTAACATTAGAATTTTTTGTTCCTTCTATTTTAAATGGTCCTACTATATAGTTATTTCCTGACTCT